>DASRUW010000114.1:0-14411 GCA_035655255.1 Telluria sp.
CCTCCGACATCTGCGCGAACCATGCACGCCTGGCTGCTGGCCCAGCAGGTGGACGGCCGTCTGGCCGCCGGTCGCGGATTCGGTACGACTGGTGAACGAGCAATCCCAGAGTCCCGCCTGCCGCGCCGCTGCCGCTCATCCGCGCTGAACTTATTTTCGGCGCGCTGGTCCAAGCGCGCATGTGGCCTTCAAAACGCTCACCGCAACAGGAACAGGGACGATACTGGGAGCAATACGCCCTGGCCTGGTTGCGCACGCGCGGCTTTGAATTGATCGAAGAGAACTTCCGCTGCTCCGGCGGCGAGATCGACCTCGTCATGCGCGATGGCGACACCGTGGTCTTCGTGGAGGTGCGCCAACGCGACGACCCGCAGCACGGCGGCGCCGCCGCCAGCATCGGCCCGGCCAAGATCCGGCGCCTGGTGTGCGCCGCGCGCTGGTGGCTGCTGCGCTGCGACCGGCTGCCGCCCTGCCGCTTCGACGTCATCGCCATCGACGGCGACCACCTCGACTGGCTGCGCGACGCCATCCAAGTGGATTGAAATGTAAGCATTTTTTTCAGCGCTTGAGCTGGCCACGGTTGCCACTGCACTATAATCGGCGACTATGACTACCCAACGCATTCTTGCCCACTTCCACGAGAGCGCCGAACTGAAGATCCAGTGCGCCAACACCCTGGCGCAGCCCATTGCCCAGGCCATCGACCTGATGTTCACGGCCCTCGCCAATGGCAACAAGATTCTCGCGTGCGGCAATGGCGGTTCCGCCGCCGATTGCCAGCACTTCGCGGCCGAGCTGGTCGGCCGCTTCGAGCGCGAGCGCAATCCGCTGCCCGCCATCGCCCTGACCACCGACACGTCGATCATCACGGCCGTCGGCAACGACTACAGCTACCGCGAGATCTTCGCCAAGCAGGTGCAGGCCTTCGGCCAGCCGGGCGACGTGCTGCTGGCCATTTCCACGTCGGGCAACTCCGGCAACGTGGTGGCCGCGGTCGAAGCGGCGCTCGAGCGCGAGATGCGCATCGTCGCCATGACCGGCAAGGACGGCGGCGCCCTGGCCAAGATGCTGACCGACGCCGACGTGCATATCAACGTGCCGCACGCGCGCACCGCGCGCATCCAGGAGGTCCACCTGACCACCATTCACTGCATTTGCGACGGCATCGACGTCGCCCTGTTCGGAGGAGAAGAGGAATGACCCATTCCGGCCACGTGCTGGCAAAAACGGTGTTGTGCGCGGCGCTGCTGGCGTCGCTGTCCGGCTGCGTCGAGATGGTCGTCGGCAGCGCCGTCGTGGGCGCGGTGGCGACGGCGGACCGCCGTACCTACGGCGCGCAGACCGAGGACAAGGCCATCGACGTGAAGGCCGAAGTGCGCATTCCGAAGATCACCGGCGACGCCGGCCACGTCAACGTCAACAGCTACAACCGCAAGGTGCTGCTGACCGGCGAAGTGAAGGACGAGGCGATGAAGGCCGCCGTCGAGAAGGACGTGCGCAGCATCGAAGGCGTGCAGGGCGTGGTCAACGAACTCGAGATCGCCGGCCCGGCCAGCTACACCTCGCGTTCCTCCGACGCCCTGATCACCACCAAGGTCAAGGCCAGCCTGGTCGACAACCGCGAGATCTCCGCCACCACCGTCAAGGTCGTGACCGAGCGGGGCGTGGTCTACCTGATGGGCCGCGTCACCCCGCGCGAAGGGCAGATCGCCGCCGACGTGGCGCGCGGCGTGTCCGGCGTCTCCAAGGTGGTCAAGGTGTTCGAATACATCACCGAGGAAGAACTGAAGGCCTTGCAGCCGGCGGCCAAACAGCCGGCCGCCTGAGGGCTATAATGGGCGCCATGAAGAACGGGACCAAAATTGCCGCCATCGCCGCCGTGGTGCTCGCACTGGGCGGCGCCGGCGCGTGGGTGCTCGGCAGCGGCAAGACGGCGCCGGACGTCACCTTCAGCTCCATCCAGGGCGCCCCGATCACCACCCAGAGCCTGCGCGGCAAGGTCGTGATGGTCAATTTCTGGGCCACTTCCTGCACCACCTGCGTGCACGAGATGCCGCAGATGATCGAGACCTACAACAAGTACAAGGACCAGGGCCTGGAATTCGTGGCCGTGGCCATGAGCTACGATCCGCCCAGCTACGTGGTCAACTTCACCGAGACGCGCAAGCTGCCGTTCAAGGTGGCGCTGGACGTGAACGGCGCGGCCGCCAAGGCCTATGGCAACGTGGCCCTGACGCCGACCACCTTCGTGATCGGCAAGGATGGCAAGATCCTCAAGCGCTACGTGGGCGAGCCGCAGTTCGCCGAGCTGCACCAGCTGCTCGAAAAAGCCCTCAAGAGCTGATCAGAATCCCGCCTGGGCGGACAAGTAGAGCCCGTGCTGCCGCGCGGGATTGAACACCGTGATCCGCCCCAGCGATACATACGCCGCCGTCAGCGACCAGCGCTTGGACGGGAACCAGGCGACAAACACATCCCACGCGTCCTGTTCCGGATCGACGGCCAGATTGGCCGGCTTCATCCGGTATTCCGCGCCCGCCACCAGGCGCCGGTTCACGAGATACGCGCCGGACAGCTCGAGCTGCGCGCGGTAGCTGCCGCCCCGCTCGCCACCGAAGCCGAGAATGCCCAGCTGGTTCGCCCTGGTCGCGCGCAGCGTGGCGTTCCACAGCAGGCTGCGGGACAGGTCGATCCTGGTCGCGGCGACATAGTAATCGACGCCGTTCCCGCTGTGCGCGCCTAGCTGGGTGACCTTGCCGACACCCAGCGCGCCCAGGCCGTCGATGCCGCGGTTGCGCTTGACCATGGCGCCCACGGCGATCTGCGGCAGCGCCTCGTCCTGGCCGTACACGGCGTCCCCGGCCACGCGCAGCTTGACGGCGGCGATGTCCTGCCGGATGCGCAGCCGGTCCAGCGGCGCAAGCGAACCGCGGAATTCCTGGCGCGCCAGCGAGACTTCGAACCGGTCCGCCACGCCGACCGCAACGCCAGCGGTATCGAGCGCATAGTCCTGCGTGCGCACCAGCGTGGCGTGCGCGTTGGCGCCCCAGCTGTCGCGCGTGCCGTAACCGGTGATCAGGGCCCACGGCACCAGACCGCCGCCGCCGGCGCCCTCGGCCTGGCTCACGCCGCCGGTCGCCGTCAGCTTGCCCATGTCCTGCGCGTGCGCGGCGCCGCAGAGAGCCAAGGCGATCCAGGCGGCCTTCATTTGGTGACGATCTGGCGCTGCATCGGCGCCAGCTTGGCCAGCAGCTTGTTCTGCACGGCGGAAGGCACGCCGTTGCGGTCCATCGCGTCCTGGAGGTCTTCGGCCAGCGCGTTGAACTGCGCGTTGGTGATGTTCAGGCCGTCGTGGATGGTGGTCATGTCCTTGCCGCCGTACTTGCAGGGGCCGCCGGCCAGCACGCAGAACTGCTGCTTCAGGCGCAGGGACAAATTCTTGATATCGGTGTCCTTGAACGACTCGCTGATCCGGGCATCCTGTTGGATCAGGGGGACGAAAGTCTCGACGATGCGGCCGATGCCGGCCTTGCCGCCCAAGCCTTCGAACAGGCTGTCGTCAGCGGCCGCGGGCAGCGCCAGCAGGGCGGCAAGCACGAACGCGACGGTCTTCATGCCGGATACAGGATCATCTGCGTGCAGCGGAACAGGGCGATGGTCCTGCCGTTGGCGGCGTTCGTGACCACCACGTCCCACACCTGCGTGGTGCGGCCGAGGTGCACCGGCTTGGCGATCGCCTCGATCGCGCCGTCGCGCGCGGTGCCGAGGAAATTCGATTTCAGTTCGATGGTAGTGAAGCTGTTCGCCCCTTCCGGCAGGCTGGCGATGCACGCGTAGCCGGCCACCGTGTCGGCCAGCGTGACGACCGCGCCGGCGTGCAGGAAGCCGTTCGGCGCCAGCAGGTGCGGCTGCACCGGCAGGCGCGCCGCCACTTCCGCGCCGTCGACGCGCGTGATTTCGATGCCCAGGTGGCCGGGCAGGTAGGACTGGCCGAATGCGTTCATCGATTCGGGCGTATGGCGGTGCGCTGTGGTCATGGTCGGGCTGCGTTCGGAACGGTTCGCATCATCATAACGGAGTTTGGGGATTCGTCAGCAGGTCGACCAGCGGCTGCAGCACGTCCTCGTCCTCCCAATAGGCGCCGTGCGACAACGGATTCCAGCTCTTGAGGACCCAATCGAGCATGCCGCGGCCGGCATTGATGGGACGGTCCTCCACCAGTTCGCGGTAACCATCGGACAGCGGCTGCATGGGCCAGCCCAGCACATCGTCCGGGTCGTAGATATTCAGCCAGCGAAAGTGCGGATTCGGACGGCGAATCGGAATGATCGTCATGGTCTTGTGGGCCGCAACGAAGATGGGAATATTGCAGCCGGTGGTGATCCAGCCCGTGCAGGTCTCGCAGCGCAGGAAGGCGATTTCGTCGGCCGTCAGCAGCGCCCGGCCGCTGATGTCGAAGGCGTGGCGCTGGATGTCCTTCCAGATTCCGACCTGCACCGGCGCGTGCTGCGCCTTCTGCGCGTCGTAGATATAGCTCGACATGACGTGGCAGCCGAGCGAATGCGACAGCAGCACCAGCGGCACATTGGTCCCGCAGCGGTCGCGCAGCGCCAGCAGGGTGCGCGCGATGGCCAGCTGCGCCAGCTCGTAGACGGAACCGTCGTCCTCCTTGCGGTTTTCCAGCCCGGCCGCGTCGCCGAAGCCGAACAGCACGAACTTGCGCATCTCGTCGTAGTGGACCTTGGCCTGCCGGTCGACCCGGCTCCAGACTTCGAGCTCGTTATCCTGCAGGAGCTTCTGGTAGTAGATGCTGCCGAAGGCGATGTCGTGGCGGGTCATGTCGATCCGCTCGCGCACGTCGTTCCACAATTTGTCCGCATAGCCGGGCAGGGTTTGTCCCATGCCGTGCACGGTGGCGAATGCAAGCTTGTCCATTTGGCACCTCCTGCGCCGATGCTATCACGTGATTCAGCGCAGCCGCTCCAGCCAATCGGCCAGCATGCCATGAGCGGCGCTGGACGGATCGAGGAAGTCCATGTGCCCCGCGGTGGGCAGTTCGGTCAGCTCGACGACATCGCCACAGGCGCGCGCCGCGCTCGCGTACTCGCGCGACCACGCGAGCGGCACCAGCGTGTCGGCCGCGCCGTGCAGGATCAGCTGCGGCACCCGCAGCGGCAGCAGCGCGTGGGGCGAGCAGCTGCGATAACGGTCGGGGACTTGGTCGGGCGAACCTTCCAGCAGCTCACCCGCTACGCCGCGCGCGCCGCCGCTTGCGTGCAGTGCCAGCAGGTTCGTGATCGGCGCCAGCGCGGCGACCGCGCACGGCCGGGTCCCACGCGTGCGCCCCGCGCTCCACAGCGCCAGCAGCCCGCCCGCGGAATGACCGACGACGACGATCCGCGCGGCAGCGAAGCGGCCGCCCAGGTAGTCGAGTCCCGCTGCGACGTCCTCGAAAGTGCCTGGCCACCCACCGCCCGCTTCGCCGAGGCGGCGGTAGCCCAGGTTGGCCACGGCAAAGCCGCGGCCGCGAAGGTCTTCCGCGCCAGCGTTCCACTGGTCGCGACCATGCGGCGTGCGCCAGAAACCTCCGTGCAGGAGCACCACCAGCAGCGGCGCACTGTCGGCCGGACCGTACAGCTCGCCCGCCTGCGCCGCCGCCGGGCCATAGTGAAAACTCGCACGCATCTCGCGCCTCCTGCATGTTCAATCGACAGTCCGTATGTTATCGTCCACTGAAACACGACAGCTGCGCCGCTTTGTCGCAATTTTGGCGAAATTTGAGAAACAATCATGACCAGCACCGACCGCCTGGCCGGCATTGAACTGTTCGTCGCCGCCGTCGAGACGGGCGGCTTCAGCGCGGCGGCCGCGCGCCTGCACCTGTCACGGTCGGCCGTGGCGAAGGCGATCGCCCGCCTCGAAGAGCGCATCGGCACGCGCCTGTTCCACCGCACGACGCGCAGCCTCGCGCTCACCGAGGCGGGAGAAGCCTTCCACCAGCGCTGCACCCGCATCCTGGCCGAGCTGGACGCGGCCCAGGACGAGCTGGCGCAGCATCGGGACGAGGCGGTGGGGCGGGTGCGCCTGACCATGCCAGTGCTGATCGGGCGGCGCCGCATTGCGCCCCTGCTGTTCGCGCTGGCGCAGCAGCACCCGCGGCTGCAGCTGCAGCTCGCCTTCTCGGACCGCCGCGCGGACCTGGTGGAGGAAGGCTTCGACCTCGCCATTCGCAGCGGCCCGCTGTCCGACAGCCACGCCCTCAAGATGCGTTCCCTGGGCGCGGAAAGGCTCGCGCTGTACGCGGCGCCGTCTTATCTGGCGCGGCGCGGCACGCCGCGGGACGTGGCCGCGCTGGTGGATCACGACGCCATCGCCTACGGGCGCGGCGGCACCAGCATCGCCTGGGTCCAGGATGCCGGGCCAGTCAGCGTGCCCGTGCGGCTCTGGCTGGACGACCTGGAAGCGCTGCGCGACGCGGCGCAAGCGGGACTCGGCATCACGCGCCTGCCTTCATGGCTGGCCGAGGAAGCGGTACGCGACGGCCGGCTGGTGGCGCTGGAACACTTCGGGATAGCCACGAGCGAGCTGCATGCCGTCTGGCCGCAGGCACGCCAGCTGCCACGACGGGTGCGCGTCGTACTGGATGAATTGGCACAGCGCCTTTGGTGAATTCACCAGCGGCAGCTCGGGTCGCTCGATAGCGCGTTCTTGGCCAGAGGGATGAGCGCGAAGATACCCGCCCCCGCATAGGCCGTTTTGCAGTCCGGCTTGCGCGCGTTTTCGATGGCGCGCGCCAGGCGTTCCTGCTTGGTGGGACGTTCCGTCTTGAGCATGTTGGGATGGGTCTGCGCGCGCAGGTTCTCTTCGCGCGCGACTTCGGCGGCCACGCGCCGCGCGGCATCCATGTCGATGCCCGCGGGTTTGTCCGCCGCTGCCGGCGGGGCCTCCGCTGGCGCCGGCGCGACGGGGACGATGGTCGTCTCGCGCGCCGGGATCACGGGCCGCGCGGTCACGCGCCTGGGCCGCGGCGCTTCCGCCACCGCGGCCGGTGGGGCAGGCCGCGGCTTGGGCGGCTGGACCTTCACGAGCTGGATCCAGGTCTCAGCCAGCGGCTCGGTGTGACGTTCCGGCCGGTGCAGATACAGCAGCAGAATAACGGCCGCGTGAAGCGCGACCGCCACGGCCATGCCACCGGCGCGTGTCCCTTTCTGCACCACTACCTCCCTGCGCGACTATTGCGGAAGCGGCCATGTTAGCGCGAATGCAAACCCGTTGCCTTAAGCCGGACTTTACCGGGACGGGCCGGCGGTTTCGGCGGCGCGCAGAAGTTGCCCGTGCTGGGCGGCGTGGGCGAGCAGCTCGCGTCCAGCACCTTGAAGCCGCTGTTCCACGGCGCGCTGTTCGGGAAGCAGGTGGCCAATCCGGCACCGGCCGTGGAATAGGGCTGGGGCACGAAACCGGTCGGCAGGGTGAAGCTGAAGCCGATGCAGCCGCCCGCCGGGCAGTCGTTCAGGAAGACGCCGTCCAGCGCCTGGCCGCTGGTGCGGGTCGACCAGAATTTGCACACCTCGTTCACGGTCCCGGTCAGCCCGATCTCCTTGAAGGCGGGATTGAGGGTGCAGCCCGTCTTGCCCTTGTTGACCTGGCAGAGGTTGGACGGCGCGCAGGCGTCGCTCTGCGCACTGGCGCTGGCGAAGCCGAAATCGCCGGCCATGCTGTCATCCAGCGTCACCGTGAGCACGCCGGTCGCGGCGTCGAAACTCGTGCTGCCCAGGGCCGCCGGGGACGCGGTGACCTGCAAGCCGGGCCCGTACGGGTTGTGCTTGTGCGGATCGATGCGGACCCACTGGCCGTTGGCCGGCGTGTACTGCGTGCCGACGTAGATCTGGTACGTCACCTTGGTCTGGCTGGTCGCGTACAGATGGTGCAGCAGATAGGTGCTGCCGCCGCTGAAGCTCGCGACCTGGAACGGCGCCGGCGCGCCGCCCGCCGCATCGGCCGTCGAATCGGTATCGATGTAGTACAGGCCCTGGTTCATGGTCAGGCCCGGCGCGGCGCCGATCTGCGCGCCCATGAACATGGTGCCGCGCCGGCAGCAGTTGGCCTGGCCGTTGCCGCACACCTGGGTCGTGGCGGTGCACTGCTCGCCCGCGCTGCCGGTCAGCATCTGGCGATACACCGCCACGGCCGGCGTCCCGTTGGTCCAACCCGGCATGGTCCACGCCGGCGAGGCGGCCTCCGGCTGGCCACTCAACTGCGTCACCACCGTGGTGACGAAGTCCTCCGGAATGGTCTGGGTGCCGAAGGAATTGCACTGCGGCGCAGTGAAGGGCGCGTCATAGAAGGTGTTGTTGCTCAGGCCCGAGCTGCGATGGCCGTTGCCGCCGGCGGGGACGATCCCGTTCAGGCTTCCATCCAGATCGTTGAGGATGGTGGTCGAATCGATCGGCGTCGCACCCATTTGCGACGGTTGCAGCGCGATCGGCGCGCCCCACAGCTGGCCGTTGACGTAGTAGGCATACTGGTCCAGCACGTTGTGGCGCTGGGCCGTCTTGTCGAAGGCGGAGTGGCGGAACGCGAACACGGGCGGGTAGTAGAAGCCGTTCGGCTGCTTCCAGCCGATGGCCGCGTCGCGGGTCGTGTACTGGGTCGGCGCGCTGCTGGTCAGCGGCGTGGCCGGCTGGTTGGTGGAATCATAGATGCTGGTGCCGGCCGCGTAGGGCGGCGTGGCACCCGGCTGGGTCTTGACGGACGATGCCGCGGGCAGGCCGATCTGCGTGAACACGTTCCCGTCCGAGAAGAACGGACCGTCGTAGATCGTGATCATGCGCTTGGGGTTGAAGCCGCCCATGTACAGGCCCACGCCGTCCTTGGCGAACAGGCAGAAGGGCATCGGCAGTACGGCGCCGGACGCGCTCACCGAGCAGACTGCCGACGCCATCGCCGGCCCGTTCTGCCCGGCCAGCGGATCGGTTGGCGACACGCTGCCCACGAAGATCGTGTTCTTGACCAGCGCCAGCTGGCGATTGAGTTCCTGGTCCCAGCTGCCGCCGCTGACGAAACCCAGGCCGCCGAACAGCTGGTCGGTGATGGCGCCGTTGACGAACAGGTAGCTCCAGGGACGCAGCCACACCGAGCCGAAGTTGGTCTGGGCCCAGTTGAAGGACGTGGTGAAGCGGTCGATCACGGTCGCCACGCAGTACTTGCCGTTGGTGGACGGCGTCCCGGTCGGATAGCCGGCCGCGCAGGTCGGGTTCACGTCCGGGCTGACCGCATGCGCGACGCCGTAGAAATTGCTGCTCACGTTAGGCAGCGCGCTGGTGGACAGCTTGTACGGGTTGGACGCCACCTGCACCGTGAGCGGCGCGCCGGAACTGGGCGCGGTGCTGAAGGCGCTGGCCTCCGGCTGCAGCGAGGCACGTTCCGTCATCAGGCCGTACGCCGCCGTGGAGCAGCTGTTGGCGCGGAAGCGCTTGAACGGCGCCTGGCGCGCGCCGGCCACGTTGAAGTTGGCGTAATCGAGTTCCGAATAGGTCTGGTAGCTGGGCGTATCGGCCGCGCTGCGCGCCCAGTGCAGGCTCGTGCTGGGGCCGCTCACCGTGTCGCTCAACGGCCAATAGCAGGCGCCGAAGCCGCCCACGCCCACCGCCTGGTTGCCGACGAATTCGTTATACGCGTTCATGATCCAGAACATCGTCGGGAAGCTGGCGTCGCTGCCCTGCACGGTCCCGTCCTGCATCGTGTCGAGGATCGGCGGAATGAAGCGCGATTCCGGCGCGCCCGCCGTCTGGCTCGCGAAGTAGGGGATCAGGGCCGCGCGCGCCGACACGCCCAGGTTCTGGCAGAACAGGTTGTTGATCTCCGAGCCGTCTTCGACGTAGAAGCCATGACCCATCGACAGGTAGCCGACGTTGCGCGCCACTTCGATGTGGTGGCTCGCATGCACGGTGACGAAGCGGGTGTTCGATTCCCAGATCGAGCTGTCCTTGAGGAAGGCATTGGTGTACGACGCGTCCTTCACCATGTGAAAGTGCACCGGATAGCGTCCCAGGTTGCCACCCTGGCCGAGGTGATGGAATTCGACGCCCTGCACCTGGAAGGCGGCAAAGCCCTGGCGCACCATCGTGTGGCCGCCAAAATAGCAATCCGGGTTATTCGCCGACGTGCCGCAGGCGCTGGCCGCGGGGAAGGGCTGGTCCGCCTTCGCACCGAGGGACTCGATCACGATGCTGCGCGAGAGCAGGCCCACCGCGGCGCGGTTCTCGACATTGATGTTCGGGTTGCCGCTGGCCTGCAGCAGCGACTGGGCCGGCGCGAACACCTGTCCGTTGTGACCATATTGCAGCGGCTGCGCCAGGGCCAGCGTGGTGCCGCCGCTGGCGCCGGAGGCGGAGGTCACGCTCGCCAGTTCCGAATGGCTGGGCGACCAGTCGGTGGTGCCGACGATGATCTGGTCACCCTGCGCCCAATCCACAGCGCGATCCAGCTGGATGCTGGAGCTGCTGGCGGCGGCCGTCGCGCCCGCACGCGCCCAGCTCGAACCCGTCAACGCGGCCCACTGGAGCACGTCGTTCTGCTTGCCGTCGGCCGGGACCGGGCAGCTGGCGGTGGCCACGGCGGGATCGGTGCGGTTGGCCTTGGCCACGCCCTTCGCGCCGAACAGCTGCAGGCTGCCGCCGTAGCTCACCGCCAGCACCTTGTAGCCGAAGGGCGAGCTGTCGGCCGTGCCATGATCGTGACCGTAGCCCTCGAAGTAGGTGTTGTCGAGGTGGTGGTCCGCAGGCAGCACGGCCTGGCACGGGTCGTTCGGATTGAAACCCATGCCGCTGTTGTAGCAGCCCTGGCCGACGCGCGCGGCCGGGTAGCACTGCTTGTTCTGGCACTGGATCGGCGCGTAGGACGGCAACGAGCTCTTCGAAAAGTCCTGCGGACCGGCGCCGTACAGGCCGATCACCAGCTTGCCGTGGTTCAGGCCAAAGGGCGTGTCGTAGCTGCCCGCGACCATGGCCCCGCCCTGTTCGACCAGGATGGACTGGGCACGCAGGTTGATGGTGCCGCCATCGTCGACGAAATAGATCGTTCCGCCGGCCACGACGTGCAGGTACTGGTAGGTATAGGTGCCGGACTTGGCCTGGCGGCAGTCGCTGACGTAATAGTCCTGCTGCGTCGAGCTGGTGGGCAGCGCCTGGCAGCCGGCCGGAATCTGCACCGGGGCCGCGTGGGCGGAGGCGAGCGGCAGCAGGGCCGCGGACAACAACAGGATCAGGCGGGCGAATAGCCGCATAGGTCACGCTCCTCAAGGACGTCGTGTCGATGGAAACGGCCCGCTTGTGTCTGGCGGGCCGGCTGGCTCCGCCATGTTACTGAACAGAAACGCAAACTTTCTCGCCAATCATCACAATCGGCGAAAAAAGTTGACCGGAAATATCAGTTTGGAAGGTGACTTGTCAGTACAACGGTGTAGCCGTCCGGATCGCGCAACCAGCATTCCCAGTTGCCGTTGGGGCTGAAGCGGCGCGGACGGATGATTTCCACACCCATCTCTTCGGCCCGCGCCACGGCGGCATCGAAGTCGTCGAGATCGAACCAGAGGAGCACGCCATTGGCGATCGGCAGCGCGGGATCGCCGAGGGGACCGTGATCATGCTCCACTTCCCAGCGGTGCAGCTGGAGCACCAGCTCGCCCTCCGAGTCGAGCCGCTCGTACTCCTGGCCGCCGTGGCCGCTGGTACACCCCAGCAAACGCTGATACCACCGGCTGCTCGCCTCCACGTCGCGCACGCAAATCAACGGACTCAGACGGACCATGATGGCACTCCGGGCCTATTCCGTCGTAGTGACCCCGGCGCCGTGAGCCTGCTGGTCGGCGTGGTAGGAGCTGCGCACCATCGCGCAGACGGCGGCGTGGACTAAGCCCATCTCGTAGGCCTCATCCTCGTACATCTTGTAGCCGTCCGGGTGGACGTCGCGGCGCACCGGCAGGTGGCTGTTGGACGGGGCCAGGTACTGGCCGATCGTCAGCATGTCCACGTTGTGCTTGCGCAGGTCGCGCATCACTTCCAGGATCTCCTCGTCCGTCTCGCCCAGGCCGACCATGAGGCCGGACTTGGTCACCGCGTCCGGGTACATGGCCTTGAAGTCGCGCAGCAGGTCCAGCGAATTCTGGTAGTCGGCGCCGGGGCGGGCTTCCTTGTACAGGCGCGGCACGGTTTCGAGGTTATGGTTCATCACGTCCGGCAGGCCGTCCTTGAAGATCTCCAGGGCCTTGGTCAGGCGGCCGCGGAAGTCCGGCACCAGCACTTCGACGCGGGTGCCGGGCGAGAGCTCGCGCGTCTTCTGGATGCATTCGACGAAGTGGCCGGCGCCGCCGTCGCGCAGGTCGTCCCGGTCCACCGAGGTGATCACGACATAGGACAGGCGCAGCGCGGCGATGGTCTTGGCCAGATTAAGCGGCTCGTCCTGGTCGAGCGGGTCCGGGCGGCCGTGGCCGACGTCGCAGAACGGGCAGCGGCGCGTGCACTTGTCGCCCATGATCATGAAGGTCGCCGTGCCCTTGCCGAAGCACTCGCCGATGTTCGGGCAGCTCGCTTCCTCGCACACCGTCACCAGCTTGTTGGCGCGCAGGATGTCCTTGATCTCGTAGAAGCGCGAAGAGTGGGTGGCGGCGCGCACGCGGATCCAGTCCGGCTTCTTGAGGCGTTCGGCCTGCTCCACCGGGACGATCTTGATCGGAATGCGCGAGGTCTTGCTGGCGCCCTTCTGTTTTTCGGTGGGATCGTAGGCCGGTGCGGCGGCGTTGGTGTCGGAAGTCATGGGATCAGCTCAGGTTTCAGGATTCGGTTCGGGCGCCAGCTGCGCAAGCAGCTCGCGCGCCAGGGCCTGCTGTACGTCGGGCAGCGCGGCCTGCACGCCCAGGGTGCGCATGTCGACCGTCTCCAGGCCCGCGTAGCCGCACGGGTTAATCCAGGAGAAGGGCGCCAGGTCCATGGCCACGTTCAGCGACACGCCATGGTAGGTGCAGCCGTTGCCGCGCACCTTGAGGCCCAGGGCGGCGATCTTGGCGCCTTTTTTCGGCCCGTCCGCCACGTAGATGCCGGGCGCGCCGGCGATGCGCTCGCCGCCAAGATTATACGCCCGCAGCACGTCGATCACCGCCTGCTCGATGCGGTGGACGAACTGGCGCGCGAACAGCTTGCCGCCGCGCTTGTTGCGGCGCAGGTCCATCAGCAGGTAGATCACGACCTGGCCGGGGCCGTGGTAGGTCACCTCGCCGCCGCGGTCGGTCTGCACCACCGGCACGTCGTGCGGGGCCAGCACGTGGCCGCGATCGGCCCCCAGGCCGAGCGTAAACACGGGCGGATGCTCGACGATCCAGAGTTCGTCGGGCGTGTCCGGCGTGCGCGCGTCGGTAAAGGCGCGCATGGCGGCGAAGACGGTGTCGTAATCGGCGCGGCCGAGGTCTCGGATGGCCGCAGGCGCGAGGGTCTGCATCGGAAAGCGGGGTTGGCTGGAGCCCCGCCATTATAAGCCAGTTGCTGCCGGGCTTCCTTAGCTCAGAGCACGACCTTGACCATCGGGTGGGAGGACAGGGCCTTGTACAGGTCGTCCAGCTGCTCGCGGCTGGTGGCCAGCACGGTCACGGTCAGGCCGGTGTAATTGCCCTTCGACGAGGGGCGCACTTCCATGCGGCCGATATGGAAGGTCGGGTCGTATTCGAGGACGACATCGACGATCGTGGCGGCGAAATCCTCGTGCGCGGCGCCCATGACCTTGATCGGAAAGTCGCTCGGGTAGTCGATGAGGTTGTCGGGCGAGGCCATGTGACACTCCAGGTAAAGATCTGCAAACGCCGCCATTGTAGCCAATGCGGCAAGGATGAGCAGCGCTGCGGTCCGGGCCCTGGAAAAAAAGCGGCCGGCTTGGGAGCCGGCCGAAACTATTCGCGTTTGGGGATGGAATAGCGGGACAAAAACGGAAATCACATTGCCACTGGAGCCGATGTGATGGTGACACTGTACAAATTCAAGCCCTGGCGCGATACCGGTTTGGGACGAACTGCACAAATCGCGGTGCAGAACGCGCCAGGACGGGACAAACCGTTCAGCGTTCGGCGCCGTCGCGCGGCTCGTCCTTCTTGCGCGAAAAGGGCGCCGGCCGGGGCGGCTTTTGTTCCGCGGGAGCGGTCTGCTGCTGCGGGGCGGGCGCACTGGCCTGGGGCAGCGGGTGCGGCATGGCCACCGGCGCCGGCGCGGCTGAGTGGGGCGCCGCCGGCTGCGCGGCCGGCCCCGGCGCCGGGGCCGGCCGCGGAGGCGGGCGGCGCTCGGGGCGCGCCTCGTCAGCGCCGTCGTCCATCCGTTCGAGGCGCTTGTATGCGCCCCGGCCCGCCGGAAGCGGACGGGGTTCGGGCGGAT
>DASRUW010000115.1:0-2481 GCA_035655255.1 Telluria sp.
TCGAAAGGCAGCAGGTCCGGCTGGCGCTCGGTCAGCGCGATATAGGCGTTGATCCCGGCGACAAAGCGCGTGCTGATGCGCTGCGCGTCCTTGCCGTAGGCTTTCCACTCGCTGCGCATGTCGCCGCGATACAGGAACAGGCGTGTCGCGCGGTCCTGCTCGACGTACTTCGGTCCGAACACGGCGGCCAACTGCCCCAGGCCGCGGCGGCGCCACAAGTCGATCTGGAACAGGCGGTCACGGGCAGCGTTGAAGCCCTGGACGAAGAACACGTCGTCCTCGCTGGCGGCGTAGATGTGGGGTACGCCCCACTGATCGACCTGGATGCGCGCCGGCGCTCCCAGTCCCTTGACCTGCAAGGGCTGGGCGAGCGCCGCCACACATAGGAAAAGCGCCCCGAAGGGCGCTGCAAGGAATCGCATTCCTGGGATTATGCCGCACTCGGCACGGTCGGCGCCCCCATCGGAGCTTCGATGCGCAGCGGCGGAATCGTCCAGTAGGTGATCGCGCGCCAGAGCCACTCCATCGGGCCATAACGGAAGTAGGACAACCAGACATGGGAGAACGCGATCTGGACCACCACGACGGCGGCGACCAACAGCATCTGATCCACCCGCGAAGCACCGTAGTAACCGAGGCCATGACCGAGGAAGACCAGCGACATGATCAGCGACTGGGTCAGGTAGTTGGTGAGCGCCATGCGGCCGAAAGGCGCGAGCACCTTTACGTTGGCGAACACGCCGCCGCTGTGCAGCGCAAGGATCAGCAGGCTGACGTAGCCGAGGCAGGCCGGCAGATTTCCGAGCAGGAGCATGCCTTGTGCGATCTGCCAGCCATCCTTGCCCATGGAGCCGGGCACGGCCTGGGTCGTAATCAGTGCGCCGGCCAGGCCGAGGCCCACGCCGAGCGGCAGGCCGATCATCGCGAAACGGCGGAACAGGGGCAGGTGGCCCTGCGTGTTGTCCATGATTCCGGAGCGGACGAACCAGGTGCCGAGCAAGAACATGCCGATCAGGAGGGTCGCGAAACCCACCTCGCCCGGTGCGTGCTCCAGGAACTGGTGGGCACGGTATTTCACGAGTTCGCCGTAGGGGGCGCTGCTCATGAGCTTGCGTTCCTTCTCGATGCGCTCGGCACGCTCCTTGAGGCGCTTGGCGCGTTCCTGTTCGGCAGTGGGCGCGGCAGGTTTGGCGGCAACCGAGGCCGATGCGGTCGTCGCCACGGCCGTAGCGGCCGGGACGGGTTTGGACGGCGCCGGCTGCGGAGCCAAGTACATGCCGATGCCACCCGCGATCATCAAGGTGAAGGAGAAGCAGTAGATGCCGACCCCGAGACGCCAGGCACGGGCAGCCTGCGGATCGTGGTACTTCCTGGTCAGCACGCCGAGGATGAACACGATCACGCCACCGATCGGCAGCATGAACTTGGCCGGCGGCGGCGCCGCCGGCACGAAGGCCCACAAACCGGCGCCGATCAGCACGAGAAGGAGGCCCAGCACGAGGAACGACATCGCGATGGTCGGTATCCCCTTGGTCATGTTCTCGCCGCGCAGCCACCACGCCGACAGGCCGAAGAAGGCCAGGCCGCCGGCGATACCGAAGGTCCAGTCCATGCCCGGCACGAAGCCGAGACCGACGCAGGCCAGCAGGCCGGCAAAGATGAACCACGGACGGCCGTACAGGACGATCAAGAGGGCCGTTGCGGCGACCGCATAGCTGAACAGGATGTCACCTGCGAACAGGAAGATGTGATGCAGGGCGCCAAAGGTCGCCAGGGCGGCGATGCGGCGCATATAGGGCACGAGGAAGCTGCGACCGGCGCGCTCGGCACGTGTGAGCATCACGGCGAAGCCCATGCCGAACAGGAGCGAGAAAATGGTCCAGAACTTACCGATCACGAAGTACTGGATGAACATGCCGACCCAGTAGTTCACGCCTGTCAGGCCCGACGACAAGCCCTGTCCCAGTTCCGCCATGGGACGGTTGAAGAACTCGACGTTCATCATCATGATGCCGATGAGCGCGAAGCCGCGCACCACGTCGAGCGCCTGGATGCGTTCGTTACTGCCGACCGGCGCGAGCGACTTGGCCGCGGCCGGGCTGTGGAGGTGTTCCATTATTGTTCTCCCCTCGTATGGATTCCTGATACTAGTCCGCTAGGGCGGAAAGGGAAGGGAAAATGCGACGGAATGCGAAAAACCAGGGGCAAAACGCCGGGTGGCGGGCTTCAACTGTGCCAGAAAGACAAAAGCCCGCTAGTGGATTCACTAGCGGGCTTTCTCAATAACTAGCCTGACGATAACCTACTTTCACACTGGTTGCAGCACTATCATCGGCGCAGAGTCGTTTCACGGTCCTGTTCGGGATGGGAAGGGGTGGTACCGACTTGCTATGGTCATCAGGCATAACTTGTACGGCTGTCGTCGCGTTCGACGCCAGCCTGAATCTGGAAGGAGCAACAAATCATCAATAAGAGACTTGC
>DASRUW010000116.1:0-2570 GCA_035655255.1 Telluria sp.
ACCGGTGCCCGGCGGCGCGGCCGGCGTGCTGGAGCCGGGCCAGGACTTCGGCGCCTACGTGGACCGGCTGCTGATGGATGGCCACCTGTGGGCCAAGTCCCGCACCTGGGATCCGGAAGGCCTGGTCTCGACCCTGCCCGCCATCGCGACGCAGTTGTTCGGCGTGCTGGCCGGGCGGATCCTGCGCTCCAACCTGCCGCGCGTGGAGCAGACCGTGTGGCTGCTGCTGGCCGGCCTGCAGATGGTGTGGCTGGGCGAGATGCTGGACGTGGCCCTCATCCCGATCAACAAGAGCCTGTGGACGCCGTCGTATAGCGTGTTCACGGCCGGCTGGGCGCTGGTGCTGCTGGCCGCCTTCTACTGGCTGCTGGATGCCGCGCCGTCGGGCAAGGTGCGCGCCCGGGCGGAGCGCTGGAGCAGGCCTCTCGTCATCTACGGCATGAACGCACTGTTCATTTTCGCGTTTTCCGGACTGACCGCTAAAATGCTCGGCTTTGTCACGGTCGGAGCGCAGCCGCTCGGCCAGCTGCTGTACGCGCCGCTCAAGGCGCTGCCGCTCGACCCCGTGAACACCTCGCTGCTTTACGCCCTCGCCTTCAACTGCGCCATGTTCGCCGTGGCCTGGGGCATGTGGCGCAAGAAGTGGTTCGTGAAAGTCTGAGGATACGCATGAAACGACGCGCCTTCGCGCTCGCGGGCCTGGCCGGCGCGGCCGCCCTGCTGACCAGTTGCGCCACGCCGCCAGTGGCGCCGCAAGCCGGCGTGCCCGCGGCGGCAGGCGACCTGCCGCCCGAGGCGCCGCGCGAATTCCGCGCCGCCTGGGTGTCGACCGTCGCCAATATCGACTGGCCGTCGCGCCCCGGACTCCCGGCGGCGCAACAGCAGGCCGAGGCCATCGCCATCCTGGACCGCGCGCGCGGCCTGAACCTGAATGCGCTGATCCTGCAGGTGCGTCCGGCCGCGGACGCCGTCTACGCGTCGAAGATCGAGCCCTGGTCCGAATACCTGAGCGGTACGCAGGGCCAGGCGCCGCAGCCGTGGTACGACCCGCTCAAGTTCTGGGTGCGCGAGGCGCATGCGCGCGGCCTGGAACTGCATGCCTGGTTCAACCCCTACCGCGCGCGCCATTCCGCCGCCAAGTCGCCGCTCGCGCGCGAGCACGTCGCCAACACCCAGCCCGCCATCGTCAAGCAGGTCGGGAAGTACCTGTGGATGGACCCGGGCGAGGAAGCGGCCGTACGCCAGAGCCTGGAGGTGGTGCTGGACGTGGTGCGCCGCTACGACATCGACGGCGTGCATATCGACGACTACTTCTATCCCTATCCGGAAGGCGAGCCGGAACAGGACTTCCCGGATGGCCCGAGCTGGGCGCGCTACCAGGCCGGTGGCGGCACCTTGGACAGGGCATCGTGGAGGCGCGAGAACGTCAACCGGATGATCGAGGCGCTCCACACCGGCATCCACAAGGAAAAGCCCTGGGTGCGCTTCGGCGTGTCTCCGTTCGGCATCGGCCGGCCGGACCGGCGGCCGTCCACGGTGACCGGCTTCAGCCAGTACGACAAGCTGTACGCGGACGCGGAGACCTGGCTCGCCAACGGCTGGCTCGATTATTTCGCGCCGCAGCTGTACTGGGCGATCAACCAGCCCGGCCAGGAGTACGTGACCCTGCTCGATTACTGGATCGGCCAGAACACGCACAACCGCCACCTGTGGCCGGGCCTCTTCACGAGCCGCATCGGCGCGCCGACGAAAGACTATCCGCCGGAGGAGATCGTGGAGCAGATCGGCCGCACGCGCCAGCGCGCGGGGGCGGATGGCCACATCCACTTCAGCATGATCGCGCTGATGGAGAACCGCAAAGGCATCGCCGACCAGCTGCGCACCCTGATGTACGCGGCGCCCGCGCTGGTGCCGGCCACGCCCTGGCTGGCGGAAGGCACGCCCGCCGCACCGCGCGCCCTGGCGCACCGGGACAGGCAAGGCATCGCCCTTAAACTGGCGGGCGGGCCGCTCGTGACGCACTTCGCGCTCTGGGCGCGCTACGGCAACGAATGGCGCTTTTCGGTGGCGCCCGCGGCGCACGGCACCGTTGGCGTGCCCGATGACGCGCGCCTCGGCCGCGCCAGCGCGATCTTCGTCAGCGCCGTCGATCGGGTCGGCATGGAAAGCCCGCGGGTACCGGTCACGCTGCCGTAGTCATAACTTTTGGGAATGTCCCTGCGAGCAGCTGTCATGCACCGCCGGCCGCCTTGGTCGTACACTCGCAGGATGGCAATGAATCAAGAAGAAGGGCTCGGCCTCGGCATCGACGCCGGCGGCACGCAGACGCGCTGGGCGCTCGCGCGCGCGGACGGCGGCATCGTGGCCGAAGGCAGTGTCGAAGGCTTGTCGGCGCTGCAGATGGCCAGCGCGGCGGGCCGCGCGACCGTGCGCTCCCGCCTGGACGCGCTCGCGCGCGACGTGCTCGCGCACGGGCTGCCGGGGGCCGTGCGCGCCGGCGTCACCGGCTTCGGCGACGACTGCGCCCCCTTGTCCGCCTGGCTCTCCGAATTGTTCGCCGTTTCCGCGGA
>DASRUW010000117.1:0-4412 GCA_035655255.1 Telluria sp.
CCTCAAGGCCGAACTGTTTTCCACCGACCACCGCCACATCAACACCGAGAGCGACTCGGAGGTGCTGCTCAACGTCTTCGCCCACGAGCTGGAGAAAGCCACGCGCGGCGTCCCGCTGCAGCCCGCCGACGTGTTCCGCGCCGTGGCCAACGTGCACCGGCGCGTGCGCGGCTCGTACGCGGTGATCGCGCTCATCGCCGGCCACGGCGTGCTGGCGTTCCGCGACCCGTTCGGCATCCGGCCGCTGTCGCTGGGCCGCGGCAAGGACGGCACCGTGATGGTCGCCAGCGAGTCGGTGTCGCTCGAAGGCACGGGCCACCAGTTCGAGCGCCACGTGCTGCCCGGCGAAGCGGTTTTCATCGACCTCGAAGGCAAGGTGCACGCGCAGCAGTGCGCCGATTCGCCCAAGCTCTACCCGTGCATCTTCGAATACGTGTACCTGGCCCGGCCGGACTCGGTGCTCGACGGCATCTCGGTGTACCAGGCGAGGCTGAACCTGGGCGAGACGCTGGCCAAGCGCGTGATCTCCACCGTGCCGCCCAACGAGATCGACGTGGTGATCCCGATCCCCGAATCCAGCCGCCCGAGCGCGATGCAACTGGCGCAGCTGATCGGCATCCCCTACCGCGAGGGGTTCGTGAAGAACCGCTACGTGGGCCGCACCTTCATCATGCCGGGGCAGGGCGTGCGCAAGAAGTCGGTGCGACAGAAGCTCAACGTGATCGCCAGCGAGTTCAAGGACCGCAATGTGCTGCTGGTGGACGATTCGATCGTGCGCGGCACGACCAGCCGCGAGATCGTGCAGATGGCGCGCGAGTCGGGCGCCAAGAGCGTGATCTTCGCTTCCGCCGCGCCGCCGGTGCTGTATCCGAACGTGTACGGCATCGACATGCCGACCCGCGACGAGCTGATCGCCCACGGCCGCTCGCGCGAGGAGATCTGCCGCGAGATCACGGCCGACGCCCTGGTGTACCAGGACGTGGCGGACCTGAAGCGTTCGATCTCGGACGTGAACCCGGCCCTGCGTTCGTTCGAGGCATCCTGCTTCGACGGCCAATACATCACTGGCGACATCACGCCGGAGTACCTGGACCGCCTGGAGTACGCGCGCCACCATCCGACCAAGAGCGTGATCGAGGATGCCACGCGTACCCAGCTCAACCTGAATTACACGACGGCGGAATAATGAAAGCGCGCGGCTTCACGACCACCATCCTGCACAGCGACCGCAGCAAGCCGATCGAAGCCGGTTCGCTGCACAAGCCGATCCACACCTCGGTGGCCTTCGGCTATCCGGATGCGCGCCAGCTGGCCGCGGTGTTCCAGGGCCGCGAGCCGGGTTTCCGCTACGGGCGCCAGGGCAATCCCACCATCTCGGCGCTGGAAGAGAAGATCACCAAGATGGAAGACGGCGTGTCCACGCTGTGCTTCGCCACCGGCATGGCCGCCATCGGCGCCGTGTTCCAGGCGCTGCTGCGCGCGGGCGACCACGTGGTGTCGTCGGCCTTCCTGTTCGGGAACACCAACAGCCTGTGGAACACGGCGGCGGCGCAGGGCGTGGACGTGTCCTTCGTCGACGCGACCGACGTGGCGAACGTGGAAGCGGCGCTGACGCCGCAAACGCGCATCGTGTTCGTCGAGACCATCGCCAATCCGCGCACCCAGGTGGCGGACCTGGCCCGCATCGGCGCGCTGTGCGCCCAGCGCGGCATCCTTTACGTGGTCGACAACACCATGACCACGCCCTACCTGTTCCGTCCGAAGGCGGTGGGCGCGGGCCTGGTGGTCAATGCGCTGACCAAGTCCATCGGCGGCCATGGCAACGCGCTGGGCGGCGCGCTGACCGATACCGGCGCCTACGACTGGTCCGCGTATCCGAACATCTACGAGGTGTACAAGAAGAACGCGGCCAAGGGCTGGGGCATGGCCCAGCTGCGCGCCAAGGGCCTGCGCGACTTCGGCGCGGCGCTGGGGCCGGAAGCGGCCCACCACATCGCGGTCGGCGCCGAGACGCTGGCCTTGCGCATGGAGCGCACCACATCCAACGCGCTGGCGCTGGCCCGCATGCTGGAGGCGGACGAGCGGGTGGCGGCGGTGCACTATCCGGGCCTGGAATCGCATGGCCAGCACGGCATCGCAAAGTCGCTGTTCAAGGCCTACGGATCGCTGTTCTCGTTCGAGCTGAAGGAAGGTATCGATTGCTTCGATTACCTGAACCGCATGCAGGTCGCGATCCCGGCTTCGAACCTGGGTGACACGCGCACCCTCGTCATCCCGGTGGCGCACACCATTTTCTATGAGATGGGGCCGGAGCGCCGCGCCAGCATGGGCATCGCCGAATCCCTGATCCGCGTCTCGGTCGGCATCGAAGACGAGGCCGACCTGATCGAGGACTTCCGCGCCGCCTTCGGCTGACGCCTGCTCAGAAGGCCATTCCGAAGATGTCCTGGAACCGCTGCTGCGCTGCCTTCTCGTCGGGACGGCGCAGCAAGTAGGTTTCCATCATCCCGTATTGTTCCAGCCGGATGCCGATGCGGGCGAACAGGGGCGCCAGCTCCGGCGGCGTGTCGCGCGCGACGATCGGATCGAGCACCGGTCCCAGCTCCACGCCGGCCAGCGTGCGCGCCGTCCGTACCACATCCTCCTGCGTGAACGTCTTGTGCGCGACGCCGAATTCGGCGTACAGCGCGCGCATGAGGGCGGGCAGGCTGCTGCCGGCCTGGCGCAGCTCCACGTCCATCGCCAGCGCCGCCACCGAGCCGCCGCCGTACACCAGCAGCCAGTTGCGGTGCTTGTCCTTGGCCGCGTCGCGCACGCTGGGCTTGAGTCCCATCAGGCGGCGCGCCACCTGCTGGCCGCGCGGCAGGTTGGCCAGCTGTTCGACCAGGTAGTCGCGGTCCACCAGGCCGTTGCGCGCCATCGTCGCCACGGTGAGGTAGTCGGTGACGCCTTCCTTGAACCATTCCTCCCGGTCCGACGCGGGCGTGAGCGACAGGCCATTCCAGAAGTGCAGCAGTTCGTGGGCCACCACGCGCCCCCACAATGCGCGGGTGGCGAGCTGGCCATCGTCCTTGAGGAATTGGGAGAAGCTCGCGCTGAACGCGCCGCCGTCGCCGGTGCCGCCTTGGTTGATGAGGAGGAGGTAGCGCTTGGCCTGCGGCGGTGCGCCGAACATCTCCAGGTAGGATGCCAGCTGCTTGTCGATCAGCTCGCGGAAAACGGCGCGCTGCGGCCAGTAGCGCTTGCCCATCACCAGCGTGAGGTCGATGCCGCCGGAGCGGAACGATTCGGCACGCGCAGTCCCAAGGAAGAACACGTTGTTGACCAGGTCGCGCCGGCTCTCCGCGACGAAGCACTCCTGGCCCGTACCGGTGCGCCATGGCGTCAGCGCCTGCCAGCCTTGGGGCAGCGCGAAGCACACTTCGGTCGCGCCATCCATGGCGTCGCCGGGGACGAGGAAGACGGCATAACCCGTGGCCGCCAGGCCCTCGTCGGTGTGGTAGGCCACTTCCTCGGTCCCGCCCGGCCACTCGTACTGGTCCTGGTCCAGGCGCACGTCGTAGCGCAGGCGCAGGCGACGGTCGCCTTGCACGGCAAAGTCGCCTTCGCCCTTGTTGTCGATGGCGACAGGATGGCCGTCCATGTCGACGACGGCGATGTTTTCGAAGAAGTCGGCCTGGCCATTCTTCCAGCGTCCGGTCGGGGTGACGGCGAACACGGACAAGAGGTTCCCGCCGACCCAGACGTCGGCCTCCACGTGGGCGTGGCGCGCGCCGGCGTCGATGCGCACGCGGTAGTGATTGGCCTGACCGTCCGAGGCCGCCGCGCCGTGGCAGGCGAGGGCGGCGAGAACGGCGCATAGCAGTCGGATCATGGGGAGCTCCAGGTTCTGGTATCGTTGTTGTGGGCGGCACTGTAGCGCCCACGGCTCCGGCTTGTCCTTACGCGCCGACGGATTGCTCTTCCCACGCGACGAAATGCATAATGTCGGGCACGAATCTGTTTTCCCACCACCGAGACGCATGAAGAAAATTCTCCTCTGCCTGACACTGTGTGCCAGCACCCTGGTCCACGCCGACGACCTGACCGACGCCAACAAGGCCATGGAAGCGAAGGCCTATCCGCAGGCTTTCAAGCTGTATTCCAAGCTCGCCGAGAAGGGCAACGCCGAAGCCCAGTTCCACCTGGGGGAAATGTATTTGTACGGCGAGGCGGGCGCCATCGACCTGCCGAAGGCGAACCAGTGGTTTACGAAGGCCGCCGCCACCGGGCACAAGAAGGCTGCGGCTGCGCTGCAGATGATGAAGCAGCGCGAGGTGCGCCGCGCCGACATCGACTACTGGATCACGAAGTACGACGGGTCCGAACTCAAGTCGGGCCAGTACCGCTGCCCGTCGCCGCGCTTTCCCGCC
>DASRUW010000118.1:0-26640 GCA_035655255.1 Telluria sp.
AGCCCTTTTCGAGCAGGAGCTGAGCCAGATAGGCGCCGTCCTGGCCGGTAATGCCGGTGATCAGCGCTTTTTTTGCTTTTTGCATGTCGTGGTACTCGCGATTCGCCGCGCAGCCGTCTGGCTGCCTGGCTTGGTCTTTTAACAACCCTACATTGTAACATGAGCAGGTCAACAGCCCGGAATTATCCCGAAAGGCCCAGCCCGCACGGTTGGCCTTTACGGTTTGTTACGACTGTAGGGAAATGTAGCGCCTGACCGGCCGCGCCACGTTTGATGCCGGTCAAGCGTGCCGGTCCGCTCAGCGCGCGGAGATGGCGTCCACCACGCACAGGGCCGTCATGTTGACGATGCGCCGCACGGTGGTCGATTGGGTCAGGATATGCACCGGTTTGGCGCAGCCGAGCAGCACCGGGCCGATCGCGATGCCGTTGCCGGCCGCCGTCTTGACCAGGTTGTACGAGATGTTGGCCGCGTCCAGGTTCGGCAGCACCAGCAGGTTGGCGTCGCCCTGCAGGGTCGACTGCGGCATCACGCGCAGGCGGAACTTGGAGTCGAGCGCCGTGTCGCCGTGCATTTCGCCGTCCACTTCCAGTTCCGGCATCTTCTGCTGGACCAGGCCCAGCACCTCGCGCATCTTGCGCGCCGATTCCGTGTTGGCGGAACCGAAATTCGAGTGCGACAGCAGGGCCGCGCGCGGCGACAGGCCGAAGCGCTGCATCTCCTCGGCCGCCAGCACGGTGATGTCGGCCAGCTGTTCGGCGTTCGGATTCTCGTTGATGTGGGTGTCCACCATCGCCAGCTGGCGTTCCGGCAGGATCACGAAGTTCATCGCGGCGTACACGTTGGCGCCGGCGCGGCGGCCGATCACCTGGTCCACGTAGTGCAGGTGCAGGTGGGTGTTGCCGAACGTGCCGCAGATCATGCCGTCGGCGTGGCCCATGTGGATCATCATGGCGCCGATCAGGGTATGGCGGCGGCGCATCTCCAGCTTGGCGTATTCCTGGGTGACGCCCTTCCGGTTGGTCATTTCCCAGTACTTCTGCCAGTACTCGCGGTAGCGCTCGTCGTGGTCCGGGTTGATGACCTCGAAGTGCTTGCCGAGCTTGAGGCGCAGGCCGAATTTCTCGATCCGCTGTTCCAGCACGTTGGGGCGGCCGACCAGGATCGGCCGGGCCAGGCCCTCGTCCACCACGATCTGCACGGCGCGCAGGACGCGCTCCTCCTCGCCCTCGGCGTAGACGATGCGCTTGATTTCGGCGGGCGCCGCCTTGGCCATGGCGAACAGCGGCTTCATGAAAGTGCCGCTGCGGTAGACGAACTGCTGGAGGTTGGCGGCGTAGGCCTGCAGGTCCGCGATCGGGCGGGTGGCGACGCCGGATTCGGCCGCGGCCCTGGCCACCGCCGGGGCGATCTGCATCAGCAGGCGCGGGTCGAACGGCATCGGAATCAGGTATTCCGGGCCGAACGACAGGTTCTTGATGCCGTAGGTGGTGGCCACCACGTCCGACTGCTCGGCGTGGGCCAGGTCGGCGATGGCGTGCACCACCGCGATCTCCATCTCGCGCGTGATGGTGGTGGCGCCGCAGTCGAGCGCGCCGCGGAAGATGTAGGGGAAGCACAGGACGTTGTTGACCTGGTTCGGGTAGTCCGAACGGCCGGTGCAGATGATGGCGTCGCTGCGCACGGCCTTGGCTTCCTCGGGCAGGATTTCCGGGGTCGGGTTGGCCAGGGCCAGGATCAGGGGGTTGGCGGCCATCGTGGCCACCATTTCCGGCTTGAGCACGCCGCCGGCGGACAGGCCGAGGAAGATGTCGGCGTCGGGCATCACCTCGCCCAGACTGCGCAGGTCGGTCTTCTGGGCGAAGCGCGCCTTGTCGGGATCCATCAGTTCCTGGCGGCCCTCGTAGACCACGCCGGCCAGGTCGGTCACCCAGATGTTCTCGATCGGGAAGCCGAGGTCGACGATGAGGTCGAGGCAGGCCAGGGCCGCCGCGCCGGCGCCGGACACCACCAGCTTGCAGCGCTGGATGTCCTTGTTCAGGTACTTGAGGCCGTTCAGGATGGCGGCGCCGACGATGATGGCGGTGCCGTGCTGGTCGTCGTGGAAGACCGGGATCTTCATCCGCTCGCGCAGCTTGCGCTCGATGTAGAAGCACTCGGGCGCCTTGATGTCTTCCAGGTTGATGCCGCCGAAAGTCGGTTCCAGCGAGGCGATCACGTCGACCAGCTTGTCGGGGTCGTTCTCGGCGATTTCGATGTCGAACACGTCGATGCCGGCGAACTTCTTGAACAGGACGCCCTTGCCTTCCATGACGGGCTTGGAGGCCAGCGGGCCGATGTTGCCCAGGCCGAGAACGGCGGTGCCGTTCGAGATCACGGCGACCAGGTTGCCGCGCGCCGTGTACTTATAGGAAGCGGCCGGGTCCTTGACGATTTCCTCGCAGGGCGCGGCCACGCCGGGCGAGTAGGCCAGCGACAGGTCGCGCTGGTTGGTCAGTTGCTTGGTGGCGCTGACGCTGATTTTTCCGGGCCGGGGAACTTCGTGGTATTCCAGCGCCGCCTGGCGCAGTTGTTGTCGAAGTTCTTCTTTCTTGTCCACGGAATCCATCAGGCCAGCCCTCGTTGTCTGTTTGCGGACCTAGGATTTTAACAGGTCTGACGACCGACATCTGTACGTAGTTCCCACATGCGTAAAACCTATCACGTCGTTTTAAACAATCAATTTTACCTATTGATTGGAGAAGCCTATCATTCCCTCCATACCGATTGCCTTTCACCAGGAGAACAGCATGACCCAGCCGACCCAATCCGTGACCATCGCCAACCTCGAAGCCGCCTTCGCCGGCGAATCGATGGCCCATATCAAGTACCGCTATTTCGCCAAGCTGGCCCGCGCCGCCGGCGCCATCGAGGTGGCACAAGCCTTCGAAGCGACCGCCGAACAGGAAGTGGCCCATGCCTTCGGCCACCTGGACCTGCTCTACCCGAAAGACCAGCTGACCCCGGCCAAGGCCCTGGAGATCGCCATCGCGGGCGAGACCTACGAGTACACCGAGATGTATCCGAAATTCCGCCACCTGGCCATCGAGGAAGGCAACAGCGCCGCCGTGGCCGAGTACGACGAGCAGATCGCCGAGTCGAAGGAACACGCCGCTGCCTTCAAGCGCACGCTGGAAATCGCCGCCAAGCGCTTCGCCGCCCTGGCCAACGTGGAACAACGCCACGCCAACCACTACCGCGCCGCGCTCGACAAGCTGAACGCCAACGCCGCCTGACCCACCATAGAAAAAGGAACCAGACCATGAAAACCTACCAATGCATCGTGTGCGGCTTCATCTACGACGAAGCGGCCGGCCTGCCCGAGGACGGCATCGCGCCCGGCACCCGCTGGGACGCCATTCCCGCCGACTGGTCCTGCCCGGACTGCGGCGTGGCCAAGGCCGACTTCGACATGGTGGAAATCTGATGCAGCCGGTCGTGATCGTCGGCGCCGGCATGGCGGCCTACGCCGTGGCGCGTGAACTGCGCAAGCGCGACCAGGCCACGCCCCTGCGCATCGTCGCCAGCGACGCGGCGGCGGCCTACTCCAAGCCGATGCTGTCGAACGCCGTCGCGCTGGGCAAGGCGCCGGCCGCGCTGGTGGCGCAGGACGCGGACCGGATGGCGGCCCAGCTTGGCGCCGAGATCCTGTCCGGCGTGACGGTCACGGCCATCGACACCGCGGCCGGCGTGCTGCGCACGGGCGGCGGCGCGCTGCCCTACGGCCGGCTGGTGCTGGCCGTGGGCGCCCAGCCGATCCGCCTGCCGCTGGAAGGCGACGCGGCGCACGAGGTGCTGTCGGTGAACCACCTGCACGACTACGCCGTGCTGCGCCGGCGCCTCGATGCGCTTGGGCGGCCGGCGCGGGTGGTCATCCTGGGCGGCGGCTTGATCGGCTGCGAATTCGCGGACGACCTGCAAGCGGGCGGCCACGCCATCACCCTGGTCGATCCGAATCCGCGCCTGCTGGCGGCGCTGGCCGCGCCCAGCCTGTCCGCAGGCCTGGCCCGGGCCTGGGAAGGCAGCGGCGTCGCCCTCAGGCTGGGCACGGTCGCCAGCGGCGTCGATCACGGCGCCGCCACGGCCGAACCGGCCGCGCGCCAGGGCCTGCGTGTGCGCCTGGCCGACGGGGGCGTGCTGGAAGCCGACCTCGTCCTGTCCGCGGTGGGCCTGCGCCCGAACCTGGCGCTGGCCCAGGCGGCGGGGCTGGCCACGGCCCGCGGCATCCTGGTGGACCGCTACGGCGCCACCAGCGCGCCCAACGTGTACGCCCTCGGCGACTGTGCCGAATACACGACCGGCGGCGGCCGCGCCGTGCTGCCCTTCGTGGCGCCGCTGCTGGCGGCCGCGCGCGCCATCGGCGCCAGCCTGGCGGGTGAACCGGCCGCGATCGCCCTCGGCCCCGAACCGGTGGTGGTCAAGACGCCCAGTTACCGCCTCGCCCTGCTCCCGCCGCCGCCCGCCATCGAGGGCGCTTGGCAGGACAGCATCGAGGGCGAACGCACGGTGGCGCGCTTCGTCGACCGCTCCGGTGCGGTGCGCGGGTTCGGCCTGTCGCATCCGACGCCGGCCCTGCGCCACAGCTTGTTGGCAGAGCTGCAGCAAGGGTTTTGACGCGCAAAAAGGCGTGCTACCATGCACGTCTTTACCGCAGGAGTCAGCCGTGACCGCCCAGGCCACCCCCGAACGATCGAGCGACGCGCGCCGCACCGCGCTCGCCATTGCGTTCATGCTCGTGCTGGTGATCCTGGGCATTGCGATCGGCTCCGCCGTCATGCTGCGCACCCGCACCATCGACGACTGGAAGCGCCGCCTCGGCAACCTGGCGCTGACCGTCAGCGAGAGCACGGCCCAGACCATGACCTCGGCCTACCTCGTCCTCGACAACATCACCGAGGACGTGCGCGACAAGAACGTCGACAGCGCGGCCGCCCTGCGCCACGCGTTCTCGAACGTCGCCACCCACCAGAACCTGCGCGACCGCATCGCCGGCATTCCCCAGCTCGCGGTGGCCAGCATCGTCGACGCGGACGGCAACCTGATCGCCTACTCGCGCGCCTACCCGGCGCCCAAATGGAACCTGTCCGAGCGCGACTACTTCCTGCGCCAGCACAGCGATCCCCACGCCGGGGTCTTCATCAGCGCGCCGGTGCGCAATGCGGCGACCGGCGAATGGACTTTCTACATCAGCCGCCGCATCGACAACGCGCGCGGCGAGATGGTCGGCATGGTGCTCGTGGGCCTGTCCTGCGAATCCTTCACCAACATGTTCAGGCGCATCAACATCGACCCCTACGCCTCCCTCAGCCTGTACCGCCGCGACTACACCCTGCTGTCGCGCTGGCCCCTGGCCGAGGCGGAAATGGGCAAGCGCCACACGGACAGCGCGGCCTACCAGATCCTGGAAGGCGGTGCGAACGGCGGGGTGGAACTGACCGACACGCCGCTGGCCGGGGAACGCGGACGCTACGTCTACCGCATGACGGCGGCGCGCCTGGTCGAAAAGTATCCGCTGATGGTCAACATCAGCGTGACGGACAACTACTTCCTCAAGAACTGGCAGACCTCGGTGCAGCTGATCGGCATGCTGACCCTGGGCAGCCTGACCACGGTGGCGGTGGCGTTCACGCTGCTGATCCGCTCGATCCGCCGGCGCGAGCAGGACGCGCAGACCGCGCTGGCCTTGAAGGCCGAGGCGGAGGCGGCCAACGAGGCCAAGTCCAACTTCCTGGCCACCATGAGCCACGAGATCCGCACGCCGATGCACGGCATGCTCGGCATGTCCGAACTGCTGCTGGAGACGCCGCTGGCGCCGGAGCAGAACCGGTACGTGCGCGCCATGCGCGACAACGCCAACTCGCTGATCGGCATCATCAACAGCGTGCTCGATTTTTCGAAGATCGAATCGGGCCGCATCGATCTCGAACAGCTCGAATTCGATCCGCTCCAGATGGCCGGGCGCGTGCTGGAACTGCACCGGCCGAACGCGGCGCGCAAAGGCCTGGCCCTGGAATTGAGCCACGCGCTGGCGCCGGGCGTGCGCCTGATCGGCGATCCGACCAAGCTGGCCCAGGTGCTCGGCAACCTGGTCGACAACGCCATCAAGTTTTCCGAACGCGGCACCATCGCCGTCCACGCGGGACTCGACGACGCCACGCCCGGCCACGTGGCCATTCTCACGCTGACGGTCGGCGACCAGGGCATCGGCATCGAAGCGCGGGCGCAGGAACGGCTGTTCATGCCTTTCACCCAGGCCGACAGCGGCATCAGCCGCCGTTTCGGCGGCACCGGCCTGGGCCTGGCCATTTCCAGCCGCCTGGCCAAGCTGATGGGCGGCGCGCTGACGGTGGAGAGCGCGCCGGGCCAGGGTTCGGTGTTCACCGCCACCGCGCGCTGCCTGGTCGCGCCCCCGGCCACACCCGTGGCGGCGCCGCCCGCCCCGCCGCCGCGCACGGCGGCCGGTTCCGGCCGCGTGCTGCTGGCCGACGACAGCGAACTGAATCGCCAGCTGGCCTTGATCCTGCTCGAGCGCCTCGGCTGCGCGGTGGACGAGGCGGCCAACGGCGAGCAGGCGGTGGAGCTGTTCGCGCGCCGGCCCTACGACCTGGTCCTGATGGACTGCATGATGCCCGGCCTGGACGGCTACGCCGCCACCGCGCGCATCCGCACGCTGGAACAGGAGCTGGGCCGCCCGCGCTGCCCGGTGGTGGCCCTGACCGCGAGCGCCATCGAAGGCGACCGCGAACGCTGCCTGGCGGCGGGCATGGACGACTACCTCGCCAAGCCGTTCACGTTCGAGCAGTTCGAGCAGATCGTCAGCCGCTGGCACGCGGAAGCGGCGGCCTGAGCACCGGGGCGGCGCTACAATGCGCCCATGCTTTCCGAATTCGACCTGATCCGGCGCTACTTCCAGCGCCCGCGCCCCGGCCGCGCCGCGCTCGGCATCGGCGACGACTGCGCCCTGCTCGCGCCCGATCCGCGGCGCCAGCTGGCCATCTCGACCGACATGCTGGTCGAGGGCCGCCACTTCTTCCCGCATGCCGATCCGCGCCTGCTGGGGCATAAATGCCTGGCCGTGAACCTGTCCGACCTGGCCGCCATGGGCGCCCGCCCGCTCGCCTTCACCCTGGCGCTGGCCCTGCCCGCCGCCGATCCGGCCTGGCTGGAGCCGTTCGCGGCGGGGCTGTTCGCGCTGGCCGACGCGCACGGCTGCGAGCTGATCGGCGGCGACACGACCAAGGGGCCGCTCACCATCTGCATCACCGTCTTCGGCGAGGTCGAACCCGGGCGCACGCTGCTGCGTTCAGGCGCGCAGGCGGGCGACGACCTGTGGATCTCCGGCAGCCTGGGCGACGCGCGCCTGGCGCTGGCCGGCTACCTGGGCGAGGTGCCGCTGGCGGCCGACGCGCTGGAGCTGGCCGGGCAACGCATGCACCAGCCGACGCCGCGCATCGCGCTCGGACAGGCGCTGGTCGAGGGCCCGGTCGCGGCGGCGCGCGCCGGACTCGACATCTCGGACGGACTGGTGGGGGACCTGGGTCACATCCTGGCCGCCTCGCAGGTCGGCGCGACGCTGGATGTGGACGCCCTGCCGGCCGGCCCGGTGCTGGCCACGCAGGACAAGGAACTGCGGCGCCGCTTCACGGTGGCGGGCGGCGACGACTACGAACTCTGCTTCACCGCGCCGGCCGCGCACCGCGAGCTGGTGCTGGCCGCCGGCGCGCGCGCGGACACGCCCGTCACGCGCGTGGGCCGCATCGACGCCGCGCCGGGCCTGCGCTTCGTGGACGCCGACGGCGCGCCGCTCACGCTGGACGTGCACGGCTTCGACCACTTCGCGTAGGCGCTATGCCGCGTCTTCGTGGCGCTGCTGCCGGTCCTCGGCCTGGCGCCAATGGAACTGGAAGGCCTGGCGGACGTTTTCGCGCAGCTGTTCGTCCGTCCACGGCTTGGTGTAGAAACGGTGGATCGCGCCCCGGTTGACGGAATCGAGCACCGCCTCCACCGCCGTCTCGCCGGACAGGATGATGCGCACCGTGTCCGGATACATCTCCTTGACCTTGCCGAGGAATTCGCTGCCGCTCATGAGAGGCATGCGCTGGTTGCACATCACCACCTGCACCCGGTTCAGCGCCAGCAGCTCGAAGCCCTCGGTCGGGGAGACGGCCGTGAGAATCCGGTAATGGTCGCCGCGCAGCAGGCGGTGCAGCGCGGCCAGCGTGTTCACGTCGTCGTCCACGATCAGCAGCGTCGGCTGCTCCGGCTCCGCCAGCAGCGCGTCCACCGGCTCGGCGCGGTTGTGCACGATCAGCGCGCCCAGTTCGTCCGGCGGCAAGGGCCGGCTGAAATGGAAGCCCTGGATCTCGTCGCAATGGTGGCGCTGCAGGTAGGCCCATTGCGCGCGCGTCTCGACGCCTTCGGCGATGACCCGCATGTGCAGGCTGTGCGCCATGCCGATGATGGCGCGGGCAATGGCGGCGTCGTCCGGATTGACCGTCACGTCGCGCACGAAGGCGATGTCGATCTTGAGTTTGTCGACGGGGAAGCGCTTCAGGTAGGCGAGGCTGGAATAGCCGGTGCCGAAGTCGTCGATGCCGACCACCACCCCCACCGACTTGAGGTTGTTGAGAATGGCGACCGTGCGCTCCGCGTTGGCCATCAAGGCGCTTTCCGTCAGTTCCAGCTCCAGGCACTGCGGGCTGACCTGATGGCGCTCCAGCGCCGAGCGGACCGTCGTTTCGAGATCCCCTTCCACGAACTGCCGGCTCGAGACGTTCACCGCGACGCGTACCTCGCCCACGTTGGCCACGCGCCAGGCGGCGATCTGGCGGCAGGCCGCGTCGATGATCCATTCGCCCACCCGCACGATCAGGCCGGTGTCCTCCATCACCGGCACGAATTCGGCCGGGAACACCATGCCGTAGCCGGGCCGCTCCCAGCGCAGCAGCGATTCGACGCCGCTGATGCGCCCCGATCGGGTGTTGACCTTGGGCTGGAAGTGCAGGCGGAATTCGTCGTTGTCGACCGCGCGCCGCAGCGCCATCTCGAGGTCCAGCCGCGCCAGCACCTGCACGTTCATGCCGGCGGTGAAGAAGCGGTAGCCGTCCCGGCCCGCCTCGCGCGCCCGCGCCATGGCGGCGTCGGCGAACTTGACCAGGGTCTCGGGATCGGTGGCGTCGTCCGGGTACATGGCGATGCCGATCGAGGCGGTCAGCACCACCTGGTGGCCGTCCAGGTCGAAGGGCGTGCGCAGCTGCTCGCGCACCTGGCTGGCCACCGCCACCGCGTCCTGCTGGTTGCGCGACATGGTGAGGATGAGCGCGAATTCGTCGCCGCCCAGGCGCCCGACGGTGTCGCGGATGCGCGCGCACTGCACCAGCCGGCTGCTGAACTGGCGCAGCAGCTGGTCGCCCAGCGCCGCGCCGAGCGATTCGTTGACGGCCTTGAAGCGGTCCAGCGTGATGAACAGGACCACCACCCGCCAGTCGCGGTCGCGCGCGACCTCGATCGCCTCCTGCAGGGTGCTGAAGAACAGGGTGCGGTTGGGCAGGCCGGTGAGCGAATCGTAGGACGCCATGTGGCGCAGGCGCTGGCGCGCCAGCATGCGCTCGGTGATGTCGCGCGCCACCGCGATCAGCATCGGGCGCGGGCCGTCCTGGTGCAGCTGCCAGTTGATCTCCACCGGCACGCTCACCTGGTCGGCGCGCAGCAGGCGCGCCTCCACCAGTTCCTGCCCCGGCGGCGCGGCGGCGCGCTGCTGCGCCAGCTCCGCCAGGCCGATGGCCGCGGCGCCGGCGGTGAGCAGGCCGTAGCGCCGGAACCCGAGCATGCGGCAGGCGCCCTCGTTCACGTCCAGCAGGGCGAGCGTGTCGGCGTCGAGCAGGAAGATCGCGTCGGCGGTGGCGTCCATCGCGCTGCGGAAGCGCTGCAGCTCCGCGGTGCGTTCGCGCACGGTCTCTTCCAGCGTGGCGCCGTAGTCGCGCAGCTGCCGGTTCAGCAGGCGTACTTCCAGCATGTTGCGGATGCGGGTCAGCACTTCTAGCGTGTCGAAGGGCTTGCCGATGAAGTCGCGCGCGCCGGCGTTGAGCGCGGCGATCTTCTGGTCCGGGTCGGCCGTGATCACCAGCACGGGCAGGTAGCCCGGCTCGATCTTGTGCAGCGCCGCCATGACGTCGAAGCCGCTCATGCCCGGCATGTGCAGGTCGAGCAGGATCAGGTCGAAGCGCTCCGCCTCGTGCAGGGGCACGACCAGCTGCGGCTCGCGCACGCTCTGCACGTGGCGGTAGCCGCTGCCGGTGAGCAGGTGCTCGAGCAGCTGGACGTTGACCGCCTGGTCGTCCACGATCAGGATCTTCGCATTCAGGATGTCGTCGCGTTCTATCATGGTGCCGCTCCCGCCGCTCCCAGCGCCGCGTCGAGCGCAGCGGTAAATTCGTCCACGTTGATCGGCTTGGTGAGGTATCGGAAGAAGCCTAGCGCCTTCCCGCTTTCAATGTCGCTCGGCATGGCGTTGGCTGTCACGGCAATCACGGGAATGCCCGCCGTGCGCGGACTGGCGCGCAGTTCGCGGAAGGCGTCGGTGCCGCTCATGCCGGGCAGGTTCAGGTCCATCAGGATCAGGTCGGGCAGCCGGGCGCGCGCGACGCGGATGCCGGCATGGGCGTCGGTCGCGGTCAGGAGTTCGATGTCCGGCCGCAGCCGCATGATCTCCTCGACCAGGCGCAGGTTGGCCGGGTTGTCCTCCACGTACAGGACGGTGTGCGCGGCGCCGGGGCGCGGCGCGGGCAGGGGCGCCTCGGTCAGTTCCGGCAAGCCCGGGTGGGCCGGCTCGGCCAGGCCCAGCTCGAACCAGAACACGCTGCCCACGCCGGGCGTGCTGGTCACGCCGATCTTCCCGTTCATCAGCTCCACCAGGCGCTTGGTGACGACCAGGCCGATGCCGGTGCCCTCCTCCGCCCCGCTTTCCTGGCCCAGGCGGTTGAACGGCTCGAACAGGCGCGCCACCTGCTCCGGCGTCAGGCCCTGGCCGGTGTCCTGCACCGTGATGCGCATGCGCCCGCCCTCGGCGTCCTGCACGGCGACCACCACCGCGCCCTGCTCCCGGTTGTACTTGATGGCGTTGGACAGGAGGTTCAGCAGGACCTGGCGCAGGCGCGTGCGGTCGGCCTTGAGCATCAGCGTGCAGCTGGACGGGAACAGCACCCGCACCGCGCGCCGCGCCGCCAGCGGCTCGACCATCGCGCGCACCTCGGTCAGCACTTCGCCCAGCGCCACCGGCTCCATCGACAGCGCCACCTGGCCGGATTCCACCTTGGCCAGGTCGAGGATCTCGTTGATGAGGGTGAGCAGGTGGCGGCCGGACTTGAGGATGTGGTCCGCGAATTCCTTCTTCTGTTCCGGCGTCGACGGGAGCGAGTCGGAACCGAGCAGCTGGGCGAAGCCGAGGATGGCGTTGAGCGGCGTGCGCAGCTCGTGACTCATGGCCGACAGGAAGGCCGACTTGGCCTGGTTGGCCTTGCGCGCCTCGGCCATCGCCAGCTCCAGCTCCGCGTTGGCCAGCTCCAGCTGCATGGTGCGCTCGTGCACGCGCTGCTCCAGCCCCGCATTCAGGCGCATCACCTCCTGCTGCGCCTGGGCGCGCTGCTCGGCCTCGCGGGCGATCTCGCGGTTGGACGTTTCCAGGGCGCGGGTGCGCTGTTCGATCTCGCTCAGCATGGCGTTGAAGGCGTCGGCCAGCTGGGCCGCCTCGTCGGCGCTGGTGCGCGGGGCGCGGCGCGAATAGTCGCGCGTTTCCACGACCTCGCGCGCGACCTCGCTCACGGCCAGCACCGGCCCCGTGATGACCCGGTCCAGCTTGCGCGCGACCAGCACCGCGCAGCCCAGCGCCAGCAGGGTGGCGAACAGGCCGATGCCGAGATAGTCCACCACCCGCGACAGCAGCGCGAAATCGACGCTCAGGTACACCGTGCCGAGCCGGTCGCCGCGCTCGAGGATGGACTGGAACATCTCCATGCGTTCGATACCGTGCACGCGCGCGCCGTCAAGGCCGGCGTGCTCCGGCACGCCCTCCTCCGTGTCCGGTGCGCGGTAGGAGGCGAACAGCTTGCCCTGCGCGTCGTAGATGGCGGCGGCGCGCACGCCCGGGCGCAGGCGCAGCAGGGACAGGTTCTCGCGCGCCAGCCGCGCGTCGTCGAAGGCCAGGGCGGCGGCGGTCATGTGGCCGAGCAGGTCGGCCTGGGTCGAAATGTCGACCACCAGGCGCCGGTGGTAGCTGCGCAAGTCGTAGGCGATGATGCTGACGATCGACACCAGGAGAGCGGCCAGGGTGGTGACCACCACCACGGCGAGCACTTTCTTGCGCATCGACCGGAGGCGCTGCATCACGGCCCCGCGCGCGCTGTGTTCAGAAGCGCCATGTCAGCCGGGCCGCGACGTCGCGGTCGTAGAGGGTGCGGGCAGGGGCGGCGCCGAATTCGGGATGCCGGTCCGCGCCGAGGTTGCGCGCGGCCAGCGACAGTTCCAATGCCCGCGTGAGCTGCCAGCCGGCGCGCAGGTCGAGCGCCGTGTAGCCGGGCACCGCCGGCCGCGGCAAGGGACCGACGTGGCGCAAGGTCAGGTCGAGCTCCGTGCGGTCCGACCAGTCGTAGGACACGCGCAGCATGCTCCACGAGGACGGGTCGTTGGTGGCGATGCCGGTGGCGGCCGTGGCGTCGCGGCTGTCCGCCTGGGTGCGCAGGTCGAGCCGCTGCACGGTATGGCCCAGGCTGACGCGCAGGTCCGGCGTGACGTTCCAGCTGGACGACAGTTCCGCGCCGTAGGTGTCGCCTGCTGCCTTGTTCAGGAACACCTGGCCGGGTCCGGCCGGATTCGGCTCCAGCGTGCGCAGGCGCGTGTAGCGGCTGTAGTACAGGGTCGCGGCATAGATCAAGCTGCCGTGCCGGGCGCGATAGCCGGTCTGCAGCACGCGCGCCGTCTCGGACTGGAAGTCGGGGCCGCCGGCGATGCCGTACTGGGGCACCCCGTTGACGACGCGCGGCGCGGACGGCGCGTAGAAGTCGCGGTCGATGCGCGAGGGCACGCGCACCGCGCGCGCCAGCGAGGCCCACCACATCCGCTCCGGCGCCACGTTCCACGCGATGCTCAGGTGGGGCAGGCTTTCCAGTCCGGTGTAGCTGTTGCGTTCGAACTTCAGTCCGAGGCCGAGCCGCAGGTCCGGCGTCAGCGCGATCTCGTCCTGCGCAAACACATTGGTCCAGGCCAGCGTGCGGAACGGGGGCAGGAAGGCGAAGCTGCGCGCGTTGTCGACATGGTCGCGCGCGCTGCGGTAGCCGCCGCCCCAGATCACGAGGTGGCCGGGACGCGGGCGCAGGGTGTGCTGCAGTTCCAGGTCCAGCGTGTCGAGCGCTTCGACGAAGGCGTTGGGCTGGTCGCGTTCCGTGTGGTCGACATAGGCCTTCACCATCAGCTCGGAGTCGTCGGCCAGGGTGAGCGTCCCGCGCGCCAGCAGGTTGGCGCCCCCGATGCGGATCTCGCGCGTGCCTTGCTGGTGCAGGCCGCCGTGGTAGGCGTCGCCCTGCACGGTCAGGCTGCCGTGGTCGAGCGACGTATCGGCGCGGAACCCGGCCTGGCTGCGCCGCATGCCGGTCAGGCTGGCGCTGCCGTTGGCGCGCTGCAGGTCGTCCGCCTCCGCATACTTGGCGTAGAGCCGGTACCAGGTGCGCCCGGCCGCGCCGCCGTAGCGCACCGCGCCGTCGCGCCCGTCGGAGGCGCCGCCGGCCTGGACCAGCCCGCCCTGCGTCGCGGCCGCGGAGCGGGTGATGATGTTGATGACGCCATTGACCGCGTTGGCGCCCCAGACCGTCGCCCCGGGTCCGCTGATCACCTCGATGCGTTCCACGTCCTCGAGCAGCACGTCCTGGGCGTCCCAGTAGACGCCGGAGAACAGCGGCGAATACACGGTGCGCCCGTCGATCAGCACGAGCAGCTTGTTTTCGAAGGGACTATTGAAACCGCGCGCGGTGACGGCGTAGTTGCGCGCGTCCACCCGCGCCACCTGCAGGTTGGGCGCCAGGCGCAGCGCCTCCGGCAGCGTGGCGGCGCCGGCGCGGCGGATGTCGTCGCCGCGGATCACGAACACGGATGCCGGGGTGTCGCCCAGCCGCTCCGCGCGGCGCGACACCGAGGTCACCTGGATATTGGCCAGCTCTTCCAGCGACAGATTGGCAAAGCTGTCCGTGGCCGCCGGAACGGAGGCGAATCCGGCCGAACTGGCCAGCATGAGCAGCGCCGCCATGCCCAACGCCGTCGAATGAAGCACCATGAAGCTCCTGTCTGGGGCCGCGTTTTGACGATACGCAACAACGATACCGCCGGGGCCCGTCCGGCGGCGCACGCTTGCGTACCATTGTGTAATTGAACGTCGAAAAAATAAAGATTTTTTGATAACGTTTTTCTTTCCCGTGCGGAGCAAGTGCGCGCTAGAATGCAATCGCACACACCTCGATAGGAGCCTGACGTGACGAACGACATTCTCGAACTGGCGGCCCAGGTCGGGCGCGCCCTCCAGGCCAAGGGACTGCTGCTCGCGACGGCCGAATCGTGTACCGGCGGCGGCATTTCCACCGCGATCACGGAGATCGCCGGCTCCACCGGGTGGTTCGACTGCGGTTTCGTGGTCTATTCCAATGCCTCCAAGACCGAGCTGCTGGACGTGCCGGCCGCCCTCATCGCCCAGCACGGCTCGGTGAGCGAGGAAGTGGCCGCCGTCATGGCCGAGGGCGCCCTGTCCAACAGCAACGCCCACGTGGCCGTCTCCACCACCGGCATCGCCGGCCCGACCGGCGCCGTGCCGGGCAAGCCGGTCGGCACCGTGTGCTTCGCCTGGGCCCGCAACGGCCATACGCACACCGAACGCCTGGTGTTCCAGGGCGACCGCCAGGGCGTGCGCGAGCAGACCGTCCGCCACGCGCTGCAAGGGCTGCTCCGCTTCCTCGAATGAGGGCGGGGGCGGGCCTGCTCCTGCTGACAGCCACGGCTCCGGCCGCCGCCACCACCATCTACGCGGCCGGCGACATCGCCTATTGCGAATACGCCAAGCCGGCCCAGTCCGCCGCGGCGGGCACGGCCGCGCTGGTCGAACGCGAGCTGGCGCGCGATCCCGCCGCCCGCGTCCTCACGCTGGGCGACAACGTCTACCAGCACGGCACGCTGGAAGAGTACCGGCGCTGCTACGAGCCCACCTGGGGCCGCTTCAAGGAGCGCACCCTGCCCGCCCCCGGCAACCGCGACTATGCCCGGCCCGGCGCGCCCGGCTACTTCGCCTACTTCGGGCGGCCCGCGTGGTACAGCGTCGACTTGCCGGGCTGGCATCTGGTTTCCCTCGACAGCAACCTGGACGGCACGGCCGCCGCGGCCCAATTGATGTGGCTGCGCGACGACCTGGCCGCCCATCCGGCCCCCTGCACCCTCGCCTACTGGCATCACCCGCTGTATAGTTCCGGAGGACACGGAAATTCCCCGCGCATGCGCGCCGCCTGGGAGATCCTGGTCAAGGCCGGCGCCGAACTGGTGCTGTCCGGCCACGACCACGACTACGAACGCTTCGCCGCGCAGGACGCGGACGGCCGGCGCGACGACGCGCATGGCATCCGCCAGTTCGTGGTGGGCACCGGCGGCGCCTTCCTGACGCCTTCGCTGTGGTTCAAGGCCAACAGCGAAGTGCGCGACAACAACCGCACCGGCGTGCTGCGCCTGCGGCTGCTGCCGGGGCGCTACGAATGGGAATTCCTGGAAGCGTCCTACGACGGGTTTTCCGAGACCTCGCGTCCGGACCGCGGCAGCGGGACCTGCCATTAGTACTGGTTAGAACGATCTAGAAGGACATGCGATGCAGAACACGGTTCACTTCATCCTCCAGGGCAAAGGCGGCATCGGCAAGACGCTGGTCTCGACCATCCTGGCGCAGTGGCTGGCGCAGAAGGCGGAAGCCCCGCTGCGCTGCTACGACACGGACCAGGAGAACGCCACCTTCCTGCGCTACAAGTCCCTGAACGTGAAGCACATCCCGGTGATGACGGAAGCGCGCATCATCGATCCCAAGCGCTTCGACGCCTTGATGATCGACATCCTCGAGGAGGACTGCAACTGCGTGGTCGACAACGGCGCCAACACCTTCTCCCCGCTGATGAGCTATCTGCTCGAGAACGACTGCTTCGACCTGCTCAAGGAGTCGAACCGCAAGGTCTACATCCACAGCATCGTCGGCGGCGGCGACACCCTGCACGACACCGCCACCGGCTTCGTCTCGACCGCCAAGTCGACCGACGTGCCGCTGGTGCTGTGGGAGAACGAGCACTTCGGCGCGCTCGCCTCCGCCTCCGGCAAGCTGTTCACCGAGTCCCAGACCTATTCCGACAACGCCGCGCGCGTGGTCGGACGGGTGGTGCTCCAGCAGCGCAACGCCGACACCTTCGGCGCCGACATCAAGCGCATGAACACGGCGCGCATGACGGCCGAGGAGGTCAAGGCCAGCGACAAGTTCAACGTGATGGAGAAGCAGCGCATCAAGGTGGTGTTCAAGGACTTGTTCGGACAACTCGACCAGGTGAACTGGTAAGCCATGGACCAGAACAAGCTGCGCACCCTGGTCTTCGAAAAAACCGGGATCAAGATCGACGTCGACGACCCCGTGTTCGCGCTGGTGGCGCTGAACGAAGCCGTGCTGGAGGAGGCGGTGTTGCGCCACGTGGCCGCCATCGACACCGCATCCCAGGACGTGATCGAACAGATCCGCACCCACGCTCCGGCCCCGCGCAAGGGCCGCGCCAAGCCGACCGAGGCGCCGCCACCGCCGCCCGCATTCGGTCCGCCGGAGCGGCGCATGGCCGCCCTGGCCGCCGGCGCCGCCGTGCTGGGCGCGCTGCTGGTCCTGCTCGGGCAGGCGCTGTTCTTCAAGCCCGCGCCGGCGCCCGCGCCCGTGGTGCAGGCGCGCCAGCTGACACCCGAGCAGCAGGCCGCCCTCCGCAACGGCGAAAAGCTGGCCCGCGTCGTCGATAAGCTCGACGCCAAGACCCGCGCCGCCATCAAGGCCGAAATGGCCAAGCCATGAACGCGCGCGCGGGCGGCGCCGTCGCGCATGGCGTGTCCCCGTCATCCCCGCGCCGGCGGGGAACCATGGCGCTGCGCATCGCCGCCGCAGCCTGCGTGGCCCTGGTGGCCGGCGCGGCGCACGCGCAGACCCTGCCCGCCATCCCTTTCGAAAAATACACGCTGCCCAACGGCCTGGAAGTCATCCTGGCCGAGAACCATCGCCTGCCCATCGTCGCCGTCAACATCTGGTACCACGTCGGCCCGGCCAACGAGGCGCCCGGCCTGACCGGCTTCGCCCACCTGTTCGAGCACATGATGTTCGCCGCCACGCGCCACGTCCCGCGCGGCCTGGCCGACCGCCTGCTCGAAGGCGCGGGCGCCACCGACTCCAACGGCAGCACGGAATTCGACCGCACCAACTACTACGACACGGTCCCTTCCAACCAGCTGGAGCTGCCCCTGTGGATCCACGCCGACCGCATGGGCTACCTGCTCGACGTGCTGGACCAGACCGCCCTCGCCAACCAGCAGGACGTGGTGCGCAACGAGCGCCGCCAGGTGGTCGAGAACCGCCCCTACGGCCTGGCCGAGGAAGCGCTGCATCACCTGCTGTTCCCGCAGGCGCATCCGTATCACGCCTGGGTGATCGGCTCGCACGCCGACATCCAGCACGCGCGCCTGGCCGACGTGCGCGCTTTCTTCCAGCGCTATTACGGACCGAACAACGCGAGCCTCGTGATCGCGGGCGACTTCGACCCGGCCCGCGCCCGCGCCCTGGTGAGCAAGTACTTCGGCGGCCTGCGCCCCGGCCCCGCCGTCGCGCGAGCGCAGGCCGACACGCCGCCCATCACCGCCGAACGCCGTACCGTGGTGCCGGACCGGGTCGAGCTGCCGCGCGTGTTCCTCGGCTGGCTGACGCCGATCGCCATGTCGGCCGACGACGCGGCCCTCACGCTGGCCGCCCAGATCCTCGGCGGCGGCAAGTCGAGCCGCCTGTACCAGTCGCTGGTGTACGGCCGCCAGATCGCGCAGGAGGTCAACGCCAGCCAGAACTCGCTGGCCCTGAGCTCGATCTTCACCGTGGACCTGCTGGCCCGCCCCGGCCACACGGCGCAGGAGCTGGAGCAGGCCTGCGACGCGGAGCTGGCGGACCTGGCCGCGCACGGCCCCAGCGCGGCGGAACTGGAGCGGGCCCGCAACGCGGTGGAGACGGCACTCGTGGCGCGCGCCGAAAAGCTGGGCGGCGAAGGGCTGGCCAATCTGCTCAACCAGTACAACCAGTACGCGGGCGACCCCGGCTACCTGCCCAAGGACATCGAACGCTACCGGCAGGTGACGGCGGCCGACGTGCAGCACGCCGTCGCGCGTTACCTGCGCCGCGACGCGCGCGCCGTGGTCCACGCCGTGCCCGGCGCGCCGGACTTCGGCCCGCCCGTGCCCACGCCGCCGGCCACGCGCCGCAAGAGCGCCCCCGGCCAGCCGGTCAATCCGGACCAGGCCTGGCGCTACCGGGTCCCGCGGCCCGGTCCCGCGCCGCAACTGGCGCCGCCCGCCAGCGCCAGCTTCAAGCTGCCCAACGGCCTCACCGTGATCCACCACCACAACCCCGCCCTGCCCCTGGTGGCCGCGGACCTGGTGGTGCGCGCCGGTTCGGAAGCCGATCCGGCCGAACGCCCCGGCCTGGCGGGCTTCACGGCCCACATGCTGCAGGAAGGGACGGCCACGCGCAGCGCGCCGCAGATCGCGGCCGACATCGCGCAGCTGGGCACCACGCTCGACGCGGACAGCACGCCGGATGCCGCCCATCTCGGCGTGACGGCGTTGAAGGCCAACTTCGCGCGCGCCCTGGATCAATTGGCCGACGTGGCCCTGCACCCGTCCTTCCCGGACCCGGAGGTGGAGCGCCAGCGCGCCAGCCGCCTGGCCGACCTGACCCGCCAGCGCGAGGAGCCGCAGATGGCCGCCGCCGTCGCCGGCGCCGCCGCGCTGTACGGCCCGGCCCATCCCTACGGCCACTCCCAGCTCGGCACCGAGGCCGCGATCCGCGCCACCACGCGCGCCGACCTCGCGCGCTTCTGGCAGCAGCGCTACACCCCGGACAACGCCGCGCTGGTCGTCGCCGGCGACATCACATCGGAAGAACTGCGGGCCCTCGCCACGGAAAGATTCGGCGCATGGAAACCGGCGACCGCCGCGCCGGTGCCGCTGCCCGCCGCGCCCGCGCCGCGCCCGCGCCTGATCCTGGTCGACCAGCCCGGCGCGCAGCAGACGGCGCTGCGCGTGACGACCATCGGCGCGCCGCGCACGGCGCCGGATTACCCGGCCCTGCAGGTGATGAACGCCGCGTTCGGCGGCCTGTTCTCGAGCCGCCTGAACGCCAATCTGCGCGAGGACAAGGGCTATACCTACGGCGCCTTCTCGCACTTCGACTACCGGCGCGGAGCGGGACCGTTCGCGATCGACACCAGCGTACGCACGGACGCCACCGGCGCTTCCCTGCGCGAGATCGCCAGGGAGGCGCATGCCATGCGCGCCCGTCCGCTGCGCCCGGCCGAACTGGCCAACGCGCGCAACGCCCAGATCCTGTCCCTGCCCGGCCAGTTCGACACCAACCACGGCATCGGCGCCAGCCTGGCGGAGCTGTACCTGTACGGCCTGCCGGACGACTACTACGCGCGCCTGCCCGCGCAACTGGCGCAAGTGACGGCCGCCCAGGTGCAGGCGGCCGCGCGCGCCTATCTGGCGCCGGAGAAGATGGTGGTGATCGGGGTGGGCGACGTGCGCGCCGTCGCGCCGCAGCTCAAGGCGTTGCGCCTCGGCCCGGCCGAGCGGCGCAACGCGGACGGCGAACTCCTGCCCTGACTACTTCAGGTCCGCGTACAGGGCGGTGGACAGGTAGCGCTCCCCGAACGACGGGATGATGCAGACGATGGTCTGGCCCGCGCTCTCGGGCCGCTCGGCCACGCGGATCGCGGCCCACAGCGCGGCGCCGGCGGAGATCCCGACCAGCAGGCCTTCCAGGCGCGCGGCGGCGCGCGCCGTCTCGAACGCGGCCTCGTTCGGCACCGTCAGCACCTCGTCGTAGATGTGGGTGTTCAGCACCTCCGGCGCGAAGCCCGCGCCGATGCCCTGGATCGGGTGCGGCCCCTTGGTGCCCTTGGAGAGGAAGGGCGAGGCCTCCGGTTCCACCGCGATGGCGCGGAACGAGGGCTTGCGCTCCTTTAGCACTTCACCCACGCCGGTGATGGTGCCGCCGGTGCCCACGCCAGCCACGAGGATGTCGACCTTGCCGTCCGTGTCGCGCCAGATTTCCTCGGCGGTGGTGCGGCGGTGCACCTCCGGATTGGCGGGATTGTTGAATTGCTGCGGCATGAAGTAGCGCGGGTCCGACGCGACCATCTCCTCGGCCTTGCGGATCGCGCCCAGCATGCCTTCCGGGCCGGGCGTGAGGATCAGGTCCGCACCGTAGGCGCGCAGCAGCATGCGCCGCTCCTGGCTCATGGTCTCGGGCATGATCAGCACGCACTTGTAGCCGCGCGCCGCGCACACCATGGCGAGCGCGATGCCCGTGTTGCCGCTGGTGGGTTCGACGATGATGGTGTCCGGCCCGATGCGCCCCGCGCGCTCGGCCGCCTCGATCATGGCCAGGCCGATGCGGTCCTTCACGCTGTGCGCGGGATTGTAGAACTCCAGCTTGGCCAGCAGCTGCGCCGGCCCCTGGTACAGGCGCCGGATCCGCACCAGCGGGGTGTTGCCGATCAGTTCAGTGACATCGTTCGCGATTCTCATCTGCTTCCCCCGCTGTGCTGGTTGGTTTATTTGACGTCCAGGAGTTCCACGTCGAAGATCAGGTCCGAGTCCGGCGGAATGGCGCCGCCGCCCGCGCCGCGGTGGCCGTAGGCCAGCTCGGACGGGATGATCAGGGTGCGCTTGCCGCCCACCTTCATGCCGGCCACGCCCTGGTCCCAGCCCTTGATCACGCGGCCCGCGCCGAGCGGGAACTCGAGCGGATCGCGGCCCGGGTCGAGCGACGAGTCGAACTTGCGCCCGCGCTGGTTGACGCCCAGCGGCTTGTAGAACCAGCCGGTGTAGTTGACGCGCACCGTCATGCCCGGCAGCGCTTCCTTGCCTTTGCCGACCACCTTGTCGATCTTCTGCAGCTGCGGGCCTTGCGGCTCGGCGGCCTGGGCCGGCTGGGCGACTTGAGCGGGCTGGGCTTCGGCCGCGGAAGCGGCGGAGGCGGCGCTGGCGGCGGCCGCCGGCTGCTGCGCGCCCTGCTGGGCGCATGCGCTGCCGGCGCCGAACAGGGCCACCAGCAATACGGTACGAGCGATCATGAAACCTTCCTGGTCAGGTGAATAACGCGGCCTATGATAGCAAGGCCGCCTTCGGATGCGAAGCGTCGTCAGCCAGCTTGCGCAGCACGTGGCTGGCCGCCACCATGCCGAAGCTGGCGGTGACCACCATGGCCGAACCGAAGCCGGCGCAATTCAAACCGGTCACGCTCTGGCGCTCGTCGCCGTCGACCGAACAGGACGCCTCCTCGCCTTCGGGATACTTGAGCGGCTCCATCGAGAACACGGCATCGATGTGGAAATTGTTCCTGGCGCCGCGCGGAAAGCCGAAGTCGTTGCGCAGGCGGCGCCGCACCTTGGCCAGCAGGGGCTCCTGCTCGGTGCGGGACAGGTCGCGCACCTCGATCCTGGTCGGATCGGTCTGGCCGCCCGCGCCGCCGATGGTAATCAAGGGAATCTGCCGGCCGCTGCAATAGGCGATCAGCACGGTCTTGGCGCGCACGCTGTCGATGGCATCGATCACGTAGTCGTAGCCGTGGCCGCCGATGAAGCGGTCCAGGTTGTCCGCGTCCACGAAGTCCTCGACCAGGTTCACCTTGCAGAAGGGGTTGATCTCGGCGATGCGGCGGGCCAGGGCCTCGATCTTGGGCAGGCCGATGGTGCCGCTCAGGGCCTGGATCTGGCGGTTGATGTTGGACTCGGCCACGTTGTCCAGGTCGATCAGGGTCAGGCTGCCGATGGCGCTGCGCGCGAGCGCCTCCACGGCCCAGGACCCGACCCCGCCCACGCCCACCACGCACACGTGGGCGGCGCGAAAGCGCTCCAGCGCGCGCTTGCCGTACAGGCGGGCGATGCCGCCGAAGCGCCGCTCGAAATCGATATCCTCGTTATTCATTGAACCATTGTAACGGACGGTCCGCCCGCCCTGCTCTAAAATGGCGTTATCCCTTTGCTCATACGCCGCCAAGATGAACCTGCCCGCCACCGCCCCCGGCTTCGACCAGCCGATCGCCGTTCTCAAGCACTGCCACGACCGCATCCGCAAGCAGCTCGCCACCCTGGACAAGCTGCTCGCCCACCTGCCGGTACACGGCGCCGACGAGGCCGCCCGCCAGGCGGCCCAGGGCGTACTGCGCTACTTCGACCAGGCCGCCCCCCTGCACCACGAGGACGAGGAGGACGACCTGCTGCCCATGCTGCAAGCCACCGCCGCCGGGGAGGACGCCGAAGTCCTGTCCGTGACCGTGCCGCAGATCCTGACCGAGCACTCGGCCATGGACGCCCTGTGGCAGGACCTGCACGAACAGCTGACCGCGCTGGCCGACGGCCGCTCGGCGGAACTGTCGGCCTCGTCCGTGCGGCGCTTCGCCGAGGTGTACGCGCGCCACATGCAGACCGAGGAAGGCCAGATCGCCCCGATGGCCCTGCGCCTGTTTACCCCGGAACAGATGGAGCGCCTGGGCAAGGCGATGCAGGCGCGGCGCGGTCTGCTGCCGGCCGGCGAGCTGGTGGCCCAGATGCGCAAGGACTATGGCCAGGCCGAGCTGTCCGAAACCCAGGTGCTGGACGACCCCATCCGGCAATTCGAAAAATGGTTCCAGGAAGCACTCAAGGCGGAGGTGAACGAACCGAACGCGATGAGCCTCTCGACCGTGGGCGCGGAGGGCCGTCCGACTTCGCGCATCGTGCTGGTCAAGCAGTTCGACCAGCGCGGCTTTACCTGGTACACCAACTACGGCAGCCGCAAAGGCCAGCAATTGTGCGCCAACCCCCATGCCGCATTGCTATTCTTTTGGCGAGAGCTGGAACGCCAGGTCCACATCGAAGGCAAGGTGGAGCGTACGTCCGCGCTGGAAAGCGACACGTATTTCAACAGCCGCCCACTGAAGAGCCGCTTGTCGGCCATTGCCTCGGCCCAGAGCACGCCGATCGCCAGCCGCGCCGTCCTCGAGCAGCACTATGACGACGTGGCGGCCAAGTATGGGGAAGCGCCGCCGCGCCCGGAGCATTGGGGCGGCTACCGTCTGGTGCCGGAACGCATCGAGTTCTGGCAGGGACGGCGTTCGCGGTTTCACGACCGCATCGTGTACACGCGTCAGGCTGATGGCAGCTGGACGCGCGAGCGTCTACAACCCTGACCGGGCGCGCGGCGCCTGGTCTTGCAGGAGGTGCCGCATGTTCGATCTGTCGCGTCTGGGAAGCTGGAGCAGCGAGCTGCGCAGCCAGGAGCTGTCGCTGCCGCTGCGCGTCGATCTATGGAACGGGGAGCGCTACGACTTCTCGCCCGAGCCGCCCAGCGTCGAAATCCGCGTGCCGGGCCCGGGCGCGCTGCGCTACCTGATGTCGCCGTCGCTGTACAACCTCGGCAAGGCCTATGTCGAGGGCGCGATCGAGGTCAAGGGCCGGGCGGCCGACATGATCGACGTGGTCAACGCCCTGGCCCGCACCAGCCTCAAGCCCGAAGGCCGCTTCGGGCGCCTGGTGCGCAGCTTCGGCAGCCACACCCGCGAGCGCGACCGCGCCGCGATCCAGTACCACTACGACGTGTCCAACGATTTCTACGCCCAGTGGCTGGATCCGGCCATGGTGTATTCCTGCGCCTATTTCGAATACGGCGACGAGAACCTGGAAACGGCCCAGCTGCGCAAGATCGACCACATCCTCGCCAAGATCCAGCTGCGTCCGGGCCAGACCCTGCTCGACATCGGCTGCGGCTGGGGCGCGCTGGTGATCCGCGCGGCCGAGAAATACGGTGCGCGCTGCGTCGGCATCACCCTGTCCGACAACCAGGCCGCGCTGGCGCGCGAACGGGTGCGCGAGCGCGGGCTGGAGGACGTGGTCGAGATCCGCCTGCAGGACTACCGCGACATCCGCGGCGAGTTCGACCGCATCACCAGCGTCGGCATGTTCGAGCACGTGGGGCGGGCCAACCTGCCGGCCTACTTCCGCCAGATCTGCGCCCTGCTCACGCCCGACGGGCTGGTCATGAACCACGGCATCACGACCACCGACATCGACGGCGGCGAGTCGCCCTACGGCGGCGGGCAGTTCATCGACGAATACGTGTTCCCGCACGGGGAGCTGGCGCATCTGTCGACCGTGATCCAGACCATGCAGCAGGGCGGGCTGGAAGTGCGCGACGTGGAGAACCTGCGCCGCCACTACGCGCGCACCTGCGCCATGTGGGCGGACAATTTCGAGACCCGGGCCGAGCGCATCCGCCAGCTGTGCGACGAGAAGACCTTCCGCATCTGGCACGTCTACCTCGCCGGCTGCGCCTACGCGTTTTCCCACGACTGGATCAGCCTGTACCAGATCGTGTGCGGCAAGGCCGGCCTCGACCCGTCCAATCACAACTGGTCGCGCCGCTACATGTACCACTGAGCGCTGTCATTCCCGCGCAGGCGGGAATCGATGACCGCATGCGTGGCGGAGGCGGGAGCGACCGGCCGTGCGATCCACCAGGGGTCCCCGCCTGCGCGGGGATGACGGCTAGATGGCCGCGTGGGAGGCGTTACGCAAGCGCGGCGAAGCCGGCGGGGCCGGCGGTGGTGAGCTCGCGCAGTTCCGCATAGACTTTCTCGAGCGTCTCGGCCAGGGCCTCGGCCTGGGCGGCCCACTGGGCCTCCTGGGCGGGGTCGTGCAGGCTCACCGTGAGCTGTTCGGCGCGTTCGACGGCGTCGCGGGCGCCGAAGTTGGCCAGCACGCCCTTCAGGCTGTGCACGGCCCGCTGCGAGGCGGCCAGGTCGCCCGCCGCCAGCGCGCTGCGCACGCTTTCCAGCAAGGACGGGCCGTCGGCCAGGAACAGGCCGGCCAGCTCCAGGTAGAGATCGACGTCGCCGTCCAGGCGCTGCAAGGCGTCGCGCCAGTCCGGCAGGGCGCGCTCCTCGTGCGGGCCGAATTGCGCCACCACCTGGCGCAGGCGCGCGCTGTCGATGGGCTTGGACAGGTAGTCGTCCATGCCCGCTTCCAGGCAGCGTTCGCGGTCGCCCTGCATCGCGCGCGCCGTCATCGCGACGATGGGCACGTGGCGGCCGGAGCCGGCCTCCTGCTGGCGCAGCTGGCGCGTGACGGACAGGCCGTCCAGGCCCGGCATCTGCACGTCCATGAAGATCAGGTCGTACTCGGCGCGCTGCGCGCATTCGAGCGCGGCCAGGCCGTTGTCGACCAGGTGCACGCGGTGTCCCATCTTCTGCAGCAGGCGCACGGCCAGGCGCTGGTTGACCGGGTTGTCCTCGGCCAGCAAGACGCGCAAGCCGTCCGCGCCGGATTCCGGCGGCGGCACGGGCGCGGCGGTCGCCGGCGGCAGGGGCTGTTCCCAGTCCTCCGGCAGCGCCGTCTGGAGCGACACGCCGGTGGGGCGCAGCGGAATCGTGAAGCGGAAGGTCGAACCGGCGCCGGGCGCGCTCTCGAGTTCCATCGAGCCCTGCATCAGGATCACGAGACGGCGGCAGATGGTCAGGCCCAGCCCCGTGCCGCCGTATTCGCGCGTGGTGGAGCCGTCCACCTGGGCGAAGGCCTCGAAGATCAGCTTCTGCTTTTCGGGCGGGATGCCGATGCCGGTGTCGCTGACGGCGAAACGCACCAGGCAGCGCCCGTCCTCCTCCGGTCCCGCGTCCACGCGCAGGACCACGCGGCCCTGGCCGGTGAACTTGACCGCGTTGCCCAGCAAATTGAGCAGCACCTGGCGCAGGCGCCCCGGGTCGCCCTTGACGGTGCGCGGCAGGTCTGGCGGCAGCTCGCACACCAGCTGCAGGTTCTTCTGCTGCGCGCGCAGGGCCATCGAACGCGCCGTCTCCGCCACCAGCCGCGCCAGGTCGAAAGGCACGTCCTCGATATCGAGCTTGCCCGCCTCGATCTTCGAGAAATCGAGGATGTCGTTGACGATGGTGAGCAGGGACAGCGCCGACGCCTGCACCAGGCTCAGGTCCTCGCGCTGTTCGTCCGTGAGCGGCGACTGCAGCACCAGCTCGGTCATGCCGAGGATGCCGTTCATCGGCGTGCGGATCTCGTGGCTCATGTTGGCCAGGAATTCGCTCTTGGCCCGGTTGGCGGCGTCGGAGTCCTGCGCCGCCTGGGTCATGGCGCGCTCGGCCCGCTTACGCGCTGTGATGTTCTGCATCGCGCCCACCAGGCGCAGCGGGCGGCCGTTCTCGTCGCTGAGCAGCTCGGAGGTGGAGAAGGCCCACACCTCCTTGTCGTCCGGCCGGTTGACCCG
>DASRUW010000119.1:0-6956 GCA_035655255.1 Telluria sp.
AGGCCAAACGAAAAACTCTCAATCTTGCCATTGAGGTCCTTGATCTCGAGCTAGATTTTCCTGGCGCGTCCTAAAATCAAGCCTATATCGGACGTCAAGAATCCGACTGAACACTCCCTTAGCCCCAAGACCATAACCAAGCCGTCGTCGAGGCTGAACAGCAGCTCGTCAATTGACTAACGAATCGTGAACAAGAGCACGACCGCTGCGCCAAGGAGTGTTGCGCTGGCGGCGACCACATTTAGCATTGCTATCTCTGCTGCGCGACCGCTCCTGATGCTGCTGGTTTATGCCCAGGCTAAGGGTTCACACCCAGCAGCTCACATTGCAGGCCCTGCATGCCGTCCGGCGCATAGATGGCCACTTCGCCGGATTTGAGCATGGATTCATACAGCGGGCCTTTGGACGCGAGGGAAAAGTAGTAGGTGCTGGGACGGACCGGCACCGCCGCCGGAACCTGCGGCATGTGCGTCAGCGGCACGCCCGGCAGCGCGGAGGCGACGATGCGTTCGATGTCCTCGGGCGAGCCGATCTTCACACGCAGCGGTACCGCGGCCACCAGTTCCAGCGCGGGCATGTCGGCGCGCACGGCCAGGCACAATTGGGTCTTTTCGCTGACGCGTTCCGGGTCCAGCCGGCCGCGGTAATGCGTGCGGCGGTTCTCGTCGCGCAGCAGCTCGATCTGGAAGCACCTGGCCGAGATGCTGGTGTCGAGCAGTTCGCGGATCAGGCCATCGAGGCGCGCGAACACCGGGCCGGGCGCGCCGTGATCGTAGGCCGGCAGATCGGCGGGCCCGATGCGCGCCGAGAACGCGCACAGCTTGCCCGCCAGCGCGAGCAGGCATTCATACAGCCGTTCCGGATGCAGCTGCTCGGAGCGCGCGGCATGCAGCAGGGACGCGGCCGCATCGCTGACCACGTTCAGCATCCACCACGACGTCACCTGTCCCGCATGCAGCTCGAACGATTCCCCGTTCGGCTGGCGCTGCGCGCGTTTCAGGTCGTCGGCCTTGGCCAGCAAGGTGCTGATCAGGCGTTCCAGCTGGCCGCGCACGCACGGTGCCGCGTCCACGCTCACGCTGGGCGGCACGAAATCCGGATCGAACACGAAGCCGCCCAGCGCCTTGCGCCGGATGCGCACCAGCGGCACCACCACGTATCCGTCCAGCGATTCGAGCTGGGACAGCAGGCGCGGTTGCTTGACGAGGTAGACCACGTCCATGGGCGGCGCGGCGCCGTACAAATCGTGGGCCTGCGCCTGGTGCTGGACATAGCGCGCGCTGCTCTCGTTGGATTGCACGAGGGGGAGCGCCGCGCAGAAGGTGAACTCCTGCACGTCGGACGGAAGCCGCGACAGGTCCACCGGCGTCGGCAAGCGGTCCGTGCCCGGCGCATCGTATAAGGCGCCATCCGGGAAGATCAGGGACAGCTGCTCCGCCGCCAGGCTGCCGTGTTCGAGCGCCTCGGCGCGCCATTCGTTGACCCGCGCACCCCAGAAATGTGGGTTGTGCGCCGCCGCCATGCGTTTCAGGCTCAGCTCGTGATAGCGGTCCTGCTGCTGGAAGTGCTGCGCGCCGAACAGGTAACCCTCTGCCCACAAGACCTTCGCACCGGTTCCCATCGCCTGCTCCTCGTCGTGTCGGGACCTCCAAGGATCGCGTCTGGGACGGCGTTAGTCTTGCGTAAGTTCAACTTTCAGTGACGCAGCGCGGCGGGTGTGGTGCCGAATTCACGCTTGATCAGCTTGCGCAGGGCGGTGGCGTCCTGGTACCCGACCTGGGCGGCCACGGCTTCGATGGACAGGCCGGTCGATTCGATCAGGTGCGACGCCTTGAGCAGACGGCGGCGCTGGATGAACTTGACGGGTGAGACGCCGGACGCCGCTTCGATCCGCCGCGCCAGCGTCTTGGGCGACACCGCCAGCGCGGCGGCCAGCTCGCTCACGCTGATCGGCTCGTCCAGGCGGGCGTCGATCCAGCGCTCGGCCGCGGCCACCGTGGGGTCGTTCTGGCGCACGTGGCTCTGGATCATGTAGCGCGCCTGCGACGGACGCTGGTCGATCAGCAGGTAGCGCGAGCACAGGTGGGCGACGTTCTGCCCCATGGTCTCGGCGGCCACGGCCAGCGCCAGGTCGAGCTGGGCGAACGCGGAACCGCAGGTGAGGAAGCGCTCGTCGCGCACCAGCATGCGCGTTTCGTCCAGGTGCACGCCGGGATAGCGCGCGCGGAAGTGGTGGGCGAGCCACCAGGTCATCGTCACGTGGCGGTCCGCCAGCATCCCGGTTTCCGCCAGCAGGAACACGGACGAACACGCGGCGGCAACCTGGGTCGACGCCGGCAGCGCACGCAGCAGGGCCAGCGCCGCCCTGGCATCGGCCTGCTTGAAACGGCCGTCGATCCCCTCCTCCGACACCAGGCCGAGGCCCGGCACCACCACCCAGTCCGGGCGCAGCGCCGCCACCTGCGGAAAGCTCAAATCCGCGGCCAGCCGCATGCCGCCGCCGGTGGTCACGGTCTTCCCGTGCGCGGCCACGTGGAGCTTGACGGCGGCACGCTTGCCGCCGCGCGTGTGGAAGGCCTGTGCGGTGCGCAGGGTGTCCAGGGTGATGGCGAGGCCGGAATCCATCATCCCGTCCAGGGCCACGATCACAATCGTATTCATTCGTCCATTTTGACATGAATCGGGTCTTTTTGGTCAATCGAGTCCGCGCCGTCCAGGGCCAGATAGAGCGCTTGCTCGATGCCGAGGGCGTAGGCGGCGATGGCCGCGGCCTGGTCGGTGCCGTTGATGATGCGGCGCGCGCCCAGGTAGTCGGTCTGCTGGCCGGCGATGAAGTCGCCGAGGCGCTTCCCGGTGAACAGGCCTTCGCGCATGCCGAGCGAGAGGATGCGGTAGGCCGGCAGCGGCTCGAGCGCGCGGTCCGGATCGTCCACCAGCGCGTCGCCTATGCCGAGACGCTGGCCGAGGCGCGCGTAGTTGGCGCGGCCGGTGATCTGCACGTAGCCGCGGCCACGATAACGCTTGCCGTCGCCCGGCTGGGTATTCCCGAGTCGGGCGCCGACCGTGGTCGCCGGTTCGTAGCGGCCGAAATACGTGTCGCTGCCGTATTCGGCGATCGGCAGCCAGGTGTCGGCGCATTCGTGCTTCACCGTCGCCAGCATGTAGGCGGCCCAGCGCATGTCGGTCACGTCGGGGTCGAGCTGGATGTAGGCCAGCAGAGTGTCGAGCGCGGTGCGCTTGTTGGCGGGAAGGGGCGCGAAGCGCTCCTCGTAGGCGTTGAAAAACGTCTGGTGATTGAACCACATGGCGGCCTCCTTCGCGGCTGTCGGAACAGCCAGCGTAAGGAAGCCCGGGCGCAGCCCTCTTGATATGGCTCTAAGCGTCCGCGGGCTGGTAGGCGTGCATGATCCGTTCGATCGCGCCGTTCGCGGCCAGGCGCTCCAGGGCGGCGACGACCTGCGGGTCCACCTGGGTGCCGGCTTGGCCGCGCAGCAGGTCGAGCGCCGCCTCCACGCTCCACGGTTCCTTGTAGGGACGGCGCGAGGTGAGCGCGTCGAACATGTCCGCCACGCGCACGATGCGCGCCGCCAGGGGAATCGCCTCGCCCTGCAGTCCATGCGGGTAGCCGCTGCCGTCGACGCTCTCGTGGTGGCCGACGGCGATGTCGCGCGCCATGGCATAGAACGGGTTGTCGCCGAGGATGCGCAGACCGTGCTCGGGATGGCGCCGCATCACGGCCCATTCCTCGGCATCGAGCTTGCCGGGCTTTTTCAGGATTTCATCCGGGATGTACAGCTTGCCCACGTCGTGCAGGATGCTCATCACGCCCATGTGGCGCGCTTCGTCGGCCGCCAGTCCCATCTCGCAGGCCAGCGCTTCGGTGAAGTGCTGCACCCGCTGCACGTGGTAGCCGGTGTCCAGGTCCTTGCCTTCGCAGGCCACGGACAGCATGGAGACGGCGTCGAGGTAGGCGCGCTCCAGGTTGCGGTTCGCTTCATGCAGGCGGCGGCCCAGGGTCAGGCTTTCCAGCGCGCGCACGACAGTCAGGCGCAGGTTCTCCGGCTCCCACGGCTTGGTGATGTACTTGTACAGGCCCGCTTCGTTCACGCAGCGGACCAGCGACTCCAGGTCCGAATAACCGGTCAGGAGGATACGCACGGCTTCCGGCTGCTCCTCCATCGCGAACTTGAGCACCTGGTCGCCCGTCACGTCCGGCATGCGCTGGTCGGAGATGATGAGGTCGACCTGTTGGGTGCGCAGCAAATCGATCGCGGCGGCGCCGGAATCGGCCGTGAAGATGCGGTACTCGCGGCGGAAGGTACGCGCCAGGCTGTCCAGGATATCCGTCTCGTCGTCGACGAACAGCAGTTTGAATCGGTCGTCGGTCATGCCAGCTTTCCTTCCTTGGGTTGGGGGCGCATGCGGATCGCAATGGTGAAGGTGGCGCCCTTCCCTGGCGCGCTGCGCACGTCGATGCGTCCGCCGTGTTTTTCCACGATGCCGTACGAGATCGATAGGCCAAGGCCAGTCCCTTCGCCAACCTTCTTGGTGGTGAAGAAGGGATCGAAGATCTTGCCGAGCACCTCGGGCGCGATGCCCTTGCCGCTGTCGGACACGCTCACGCAGGCGAAATCGCCGTCGCGCCAGGTGGCGATGTCCAGCGTGCCCCCGGCATCCATCGCCTGGATCGCGTTGTGGATGACATTCATGAACACCTGGTTGATCTGGCCGGCGAAGCACAGCACAGGCTCGTTGAGACGGTAGTCCTTGCGCACGGCGATGCGGTTGCGGATCTGGTGCTGCAGCAGCGCGAGGGTGTCGTCGATGCCGTCCTCCAGGCGCACGCTCTTGAGCTCCGCCTCGTCCAAGCGCGAGAAACTGCGCAGGGAACTGACGATTTCCTTGATGCGCGCGGCGCCCGACTTCCCGCTGCGAATGATCTTGACCGTGTCCTCCTTGATGAAGTCCAGGTCCATGGCGCGGATCTTCTCCTCCACCAGCGCCTTCTGAGCCGGATCGAGCGGCAGCGCGCGCAGGGCGTCGATCAACGCCAGCAGCTCGTTGGTGTATTCCTCCAGGTGCGGGAAGTTCGCGTAGATGAAGCCGATCGGGTTGTTCAATTCGTGCGCGACGCCAGCCACCAGTTGGCCGAGCGACGCCATCTTCTCGGATTGCACCAGCTGGCCCTGGGCGGCCTTCAATTCGGCCAAGGTGCCGGACAACTCGGCGTTGGCCGCCTCCAGCGCCGCCGTGCGTTCGCCGACGCGCTGCTCCAGCGTCTTGTTCAGGAGCGCCAGCTCGCCCATCGCGCGTTCGCGCTCGCGCGAGGTGCTTTGCAGGTTCTCCGCCATGCCGTTAAAGGCGCGGGCCAGGGTGCCCAGTTCGTCGTCGCCGCTGACCGGGGCGCGCGCCGACAGGTCGCCGGAACGGGTGATCTGCGCGACCACGCCGGTCAGGGCCTGCACCGGCTCGGTCAGGCGGCGCGACAGCCAGCGCACCGCCAGCAGGATCGGCAGCGCGAGCGCGATGCCGAGCGCCACCAGCTGCAGCGCCGCGCGCCGGATCGGCTGTTCGGCCGCCTGCGCGTCTTCCAGCGCGGCGATGCGCCAGCCGGCCAGGAACGGGCCGGTTGCGCCGGCGTAGCCCGCCACGTAGCGTGCCGGGCCGGCGTCGATGTGCGCGTCGCGCCGGACGAGGGCCGCCACATCCACCGCGAGGCCGTCCGCGAACAGCAGCGCCGGCGGGGCGCCGGCGTAGACGACGACGTGCGGACCGCGTCCTGCCAGCAGCTTCTCGATGCCGCTCCAGGGCAGCGTGACGACCAGGCTCCCGAGCGGAAAACCGGAAGCGAAGCTGGCGCGCATCGGCACGCTCAGGGCCACCACCTTGCCGGCGCCGAGAGGATTGGCATGGGCATCGATGAGGGCCGGCTGGTCGCCGCGCGGACGCCATACCCCGGGCAGCACCGCCTGCGCGAACGTGGCCGCCGAGGAAGCGACCAGCCGTTCCTGCGCGTCGAAGGCATAGATCTCCCCTTCCAGGCCGTATTGCTCCTTGAGGCTGGCCAGGGTGCGCGCCACGCGCTTGTCCACGTCGCCCGACACGAGGTCGTTCATCACGTCCAGGTGCGACCACGCGTGCAGATTGGTGGCGACGCCGCTCAAGCGGTTGGCCACCAGTTCGGCGCGCTGGTCCGCGAGGCGGGTCAGCGCTTCGGTCTCGGCCTGCATCATGGCGCTGCGCACGCCGCTGAACACGACCAGGGCGGTCAGGATGTAGGTGAGGAAGAAGATGCCGGCGAAGGACGCCAGCAGCTTGCGGCCGATCGATCCGTTCATGGCACCCGCGCCAGCACCTTGACGTTCTTCGGCGCGACTCCGGCATTGACGTAGCCGACCGCGCCCGGCACCTTCTGCACGAAGGCCAGCACCGCCTGGTCGGACTCCTGGACTACGGGCGGCAGCTTGCCCTTGAAGTGCATCTGGTTCCAGAACGCGGCCAGCGCGGCGGGGCTCTGGTGCAGTACGGTGGCCGAGAAGCGGGCGCGCTCCGCGCTCTGCGCCTCGCGGTTGACCGGCACGATGAATTCGCCGCCGCGCCAGGCGGAGGTCTTGAGCAGGTAGATCGCGGCCAGCGCGTCGGGACCGAGGCTCGTTTCGGGAACGCTCGGATGGGCGATCACCAGCAATTCCTCGGCGCGCGCGAACGGCAGGCTTCCGAACAAAAGCAGGAGCAGGCAGGCGAGGCGTCCCATGGCGGCTCCTAGAACAGCACCGCCAGCGAAGCCTGCACCCCGGTGCGGATGCCAAGCACGGCGCCCGACTGCTTCACACATTCGAGCTTCCACAGCACGGCGGGATCCTGGCGCCACGTGACGCCCACCAGCGCGTTGCGCGAGCTTTGCAGCGCGTTGCGGTCGTCGTAGTGCTCGTAGCGCGCGAGGACGGACCAGCGCT
>DASRUW010000120.1:0-4323 GCA_035655255.1 Telluria sp.
GCTGCCGAACGAAGGCGCATTCGCGGCCAGCGGCACCTGCCTGTCGGTGGCGGGCGCCGGCGACGCCTGGTTCGTCACCGGCGGCGCGGCGACGGCGCGGGTGTTTCACTCCGCGGACCGGGGCCGCAGCTGGAAGGCGGCGCCGATTCCGGTGGTGTCGGCGGCGCCCAGCCGCGGCGGCTTCTCGGTCGCCTTCCGCGACGCGCGCAGCGGCCTGGCCGTGGGCGGCGACTACAAGGAGCCGGCCCTGGCCGCCCTGAACGCGGCGCGCAGCGAGGACGGCGGCGCCACCTGGAGCGCGGCCCCCGCGCTGCCGGCGGGCTTCCTGTCGGCGGTGGTGCCGGTGCCGGGCGCGGCGCGCGCCTATGTGGCCGCAGGCCTGGCGGGCATTGGCGTCACGGGCGACGACGGCAAGACCTGGACGGTGCTCGACCGCACGCCCGTGAACGCGGCCGGCTTCGCAAATCCCACCACCGGATGGGTGGTTGGGCCGAAAGGCGCGATCCTAAAATACGAGGGCGCCGCCCTCGGCAAGTAATCAAACAAGGAGAAACGACATGCACAAATTCCTACCCCAGGCCATCGTGGGCCTTCTATTGAGCAGCTTCGGTGCGCTGGCCTGCGCCCAATCCGTGTCCTTCGTGGAACCGGCCGACGGCGCCACCGTCGCCAGCCCGTTCAAGGTCAAGTTTGCCGTCGACGGCATGGAAGTCAAGCCGGCCGGCGACATGAGCGCCAAGACCGGCCACCATCACCTCCTGATCAACGGCGCCGCCATGAAGGAGGGCGAGCCGGTGCCGTTCGACGACAAGCATCTCCACTTCGGCAAGGGCCAGACCGAGGCGGAAGTGAAGCTGCCGCCGGGCGAGTACACCCTCACCATGCAGTTCGCGAACGGCGCGCACCAGTCCTACGGTCCGCAGCTGAGCAAATCGATCAAGGTGACCGTGAAGTAAGCGGCACGGCCATGGCGCTGGCCAGAGTAAAATAGCGGCTTCGTTATTTATCTGGCCACGCTTTTCATGACCACGCCTGTCCGTACCCGTTTCGCTCCCAGCCCGACCGGCTACCTCCACCTCGGCGGCGCGCGCACCGCGCTGTATTCCTGGGCCTATGCCCGCCACTTCGGCGGCACCTTCATCCTGCGTATCGAAGACACCGACGTCGAGCGTTCCACGCCCGAGGCGGTGCAGGCCATCCTGGACGGCATGAAGTGGCTCGGCCTGGAGCACGACGAAGGCCCGTTCTACCAGATGCAGCGCATGGACCGCTACCGCGAGGTGGTGGCCCAGATGCTGGCCGCCGGCACCGCCTACCACTGCTACTGCAGCCCGGAGGAAGTCGAGGCCATGCGCGAGCGCATGCGCGCCGCGGGCGAGAAGCCGCGCTACGACGGCACCTGGCGTCCGGAGCCGGGCAAGGTGCTGCCGCCGGTGCCGGAAGGCGTCAAGCCGGTGGTGCGCTTCAAGAACCCGCTCGACGGCGAAGTGACCTGGCACGACGTGGTCAAGGGCCCGATCACCATCGCCAACAAGGAGCTGGACGACCTCGTGATCGCGCGTCCGGACGGCACGCCGACCTACAACTTCTGCGTGGCCGTGGACGACTGGGACATGCGCATCACCCACGTGTTGCGCGGCGACGACCACGTGAACAACACGCCGCGCCAGATCAACATCCTGCGCGCGATCGGCGCGCCGCTGCCGCAGTATGGCCACCTGCCGATGATCCTCGGCTCGGACGGCACCAAGCTGTCCAAGCGCCACGGCGCCGTCAGCGTGGTGAACTACGCCGACGAAGGCTACCTGCCGGAAGCGATGCTGAACTACCTGGCACGCCTGGGCTGGAGCCACGGCGACGACGAGATCTTCTCGATGCAGCAGTTCTGCGAATGGTTCGACCTGTCCAACCTGACCGCCTCGCCCGCGCAGTTCAATTTCGAGAAACTGGCCTGGCTGAACAACCACTACATCAAGCACGCGGACAACGAGCGCCTTGCGGCGCTGGCCCTGCCGCAGTTGCAGCGCGACGGTGCCAGGTTCGACGGAGCCCCGGCGCTGCCGGTCGTGATCGGACTGATGAAGGAGCGCGCCAATACGGTGGTGGAGCTGGCCGACGCCTGCATGCTGTTCTACCGCGAGCCGCGCCCCGACGCGGCCCTGCTGGCCCAGCATGTCACCGACGCCGTCAAGCCGGCGCTGGCGGACTTCGCGGCGCGCTGCGCCACGGTGGAGTGGAACAAGGCGGCGCTGGCGGCCATGCTGAAGGAAGTGCTGGCCGCGCACGGCCTGAAGATGCCGCAGATGGCGATGCCGCTGCGCCTGTTCCTGACCGGCCAGCTGCAGACGCCGGCCATCGACGCGGTGCTGGAGACCTTCGGCCGCGATACCGTGCTGGCGCGCCTGCGCGCCGCCGCCTGAGGCGCAGGAAAAAAGTTGCGCAAAACACTTTGCAGAGTTCGATAGGCCCGCTATAATTCTGCTTCTTCGCCAGACGGGGGTATAGCTCAGCTGGGAGAGCGCTTGCATGGCATGCAAGAGGTCAGCGGTTCGATCCCGCTTACCTCCACCAGTTTCGCGAAGAATGAAGTTGCTGTTCCGGGTCCCCATCGTCTAGAGGCCTAGGACATCACCCTTTCACGGTGAGTACCGGGGTTCGAATCCCCGTGGGGACGCCAGTTTAAACCGGAGCAGACCACCGCGAACGCGCGGAAAGGTGCTCCGGTTTTTCACTTTGGGCACGCGCATGCAATCCGCCACGATCTTCTGCAAGGTAGTCGACAACTACGGCGACATCGGCATCTGCTGGCGCCTGGCGCGCCAGTTGCAGGCCGAGCATGGGCTGGCGACCACGCTGTGGGTGGACGACCTGGCCACCTTTGCCCGCATCGAGCCCGGCGTGGATAGCGCGGCGGATCGCCAGCAAGTGCGCGGCGTGAGCGTGCGCCGTTGGTCCGGCGAGGAACTCGCCTTCGGTCCGCAGGACGTGGCCGACCTCGTGATCGAATTCTTCGGCGTCGACCTGCCGCCCTCCTATGTGGAGGCGATGGCACAGCGCACGCCGCGCGCCGTGTGGATCAATTTCGAAGGCTTGTCCGCGGAGGAGTGGGTGGAAGGCTGCCATGCGCTGCCCTCCATGCATCCGCGCCTGCCGTTGACCAAGTACTTCTACTTCCCCGGTTTCACCGCCAAGACGGGCGGCTTGCTGCGCGAGCGCGAACTGCTCGCGCGCCGCGCCGCCTTCGGTCCGGAAGAGCGCGCCGCGCTCCTGTGCGAACTGGGCGTGGCCGAGCAAGGGCGCCTGCTGTCCCTGTTCTGCTATCCGCACGCGCCGCTGGCCGCAGCCTTCACGGCTTGGCGCGACGCGCACGAGCCACTTGTCTGCCTGGTGCCGGAAGGAGTCGCGCGTGATGCCGTGGGCGCCTTCCTTGGCGCGGAGCCGGTGGCGGGCGCGCTGCGGCGCGCGGGCGCCCTGACACTGCGCGTGATTCCCTTCGTCCCGCAGGACCGCTACGACGAGCTGCTCTGGTCCTGCGACCTGAACATCGTGCGTGGCGAGGACTCCTTCGTGCGCGCCCAGTGGGCCGGCAAGCCCTTCGTCTGGCACATCTACCCGCAGGACGAGAACCTGCATCACCAGAAGCTGCGCGCCTTCCTGGGCCGCTATGCGCCGGACCTGCCGGGACTGGCCGCGTGGTCGCTGGCCTGGAACGGGGCGGCGCCGGCGGACGATCTGGCCGGTCCCTGGCGCGCCCTGTTGGCGGAAATGCCGCGCATCGGCGCGCGCGCCTTGAACTGGGAGAAGGACATGGAAGCGCTGGGTGATGTAGTCTCCAGCCTCCTCGCGTTCGCCGCCACGCACCGATAGCGTGGCGCGCAAAAAGCGTGTTATAATAATGGGTTACCGCAACTCATCTTACCTCTTCGCTTACTATGAAACCCGCAAAAGAAATTCGTGTCGGCAATATCATCATGGTTGATGCCAAGCCGTTCATCGTGCTGCGTTCTGACGTCAACGGTTCTAGCCGCACGGGCTTCACCTACAAATGGAAGATGAAGAATCTTCTGACCAACGCTCCGCTGGAAAACGTGTTCCGCGGCGACGACAAGTTCGACGTGGTCGTTCTGGACAAGAAGCCGGTCACCTTCTCCTACTTCGCGGACCCGCTGTATGTCTTCATGGACGAAGAGTACAACCAGTACGAAATCGAAGAAGAGAACCTGGGCGACGCGCTGGCCTACCTGAAGGACGGCATGGAATGCGAAGCCGTGTTCTACGACGGTAAGGCAATCTCGGTCGAACTGCCGACCACCATCGCACGCC
>DASRUW010000121.1:0-4265 GCA_035655255.1 Telluria sp.
GGATCAACAGGCTCGCGGCTTCGCGCCGGCCCTCCGAATTGGCCAGGCGGATGTGAAATACCTGCACGTCCAGCGGATGCGCCCGGTCCTGCGGGCGCTCTTCGATGCACAGGTCCCGCAAGGCAACGGGAGATTGGAACGACACGATGGGTTCGTCATCTTGATACATGGCTCTTGTCCTCCGTGAAAGGAAGAAGCGCGCCGCCTGCCGGCGCGGCTCTCGGCTTTCAGACAAGGTCATGCGCAGAAAAGTTCCGACCCGCCTTGTTCTCCCGTCGGTAAATCTGGCAGTGGCCGGTGTCGGCGTTCGCCAGGCAGGGCTAAGTCATTGAATTCCTGGGGCCTTCCAGTCCTGGCACGAAGGCTGCAATACCCTCCATGCCTCAAACCCAAACCAGGAGATCTCGCCATGTACATTGCAAAGAAATCCCTGCTGGCCGCCGCACTGGCGCTGGGCGCCATGGCAAGCGCCCATGCCGACAGCTTTGCGTCCGCCTTGCTGGACATTAACCACTTCCGCCTGCTGCACTCCGGCGGCGGCGCGTATTCCACCGCCGACTTCACCACCCTGACCGGCACCAACGATGCCCACGCCACCGGCGAGCTGAACGGGGTGTTCGCCAATGGCGCCCAGTCCTTCGGCATCCTGTCCGGCACCAATCCGGACGTGCCTCACCAGTGCGTCGGCGCCTGTTTCCCGAAGGTGGAAAACGACTTCACCCCCTTCCTCTTCCCGCCGCCGGGGCCGGGCACCTTCGGCTACGCCGACCAGCGCCTGACCGGCAGCTCGATCTCGATCGCCGGCAGTCCGGCCGACGCCCACGCCAACACCCGGGCCGACGCCGCGCTCATGATGAACGGCACGGCCTCGGGCAACTCCGACGTGGGCACTTCCACCACCTTCGCATTCGTCCTCGGCGCCAGCGACACCATGACGGTCGCCTTCGACGGCACGCCCTTCAGCCAGGCCTGGGTGAGCGCCGGCTCGGGTCCGACCACCAACGCCAACGCGCGCCTGTCGTGGAGCATGCAGATCGTGAACCTGACCACGGGCGGCACCGTGTTCGCCTACGCCCCGATCGAGCTCAATGCCCTGTCCAACGTCAGCCGCACCGACGGCGCTCCGGGCACCACGACCTACAATCCGGGCACCGCGTTCTTCAGCGCCACCACGCCGCTGCTGGCCGCGGGCAACACCTACCAGATCACGATCCAGCACAACACGCTGGCCAATGCCTTGCAGGCGGTGCCGGAACCGGCATCGCTGGCGATCTTCGGGCTCGGCCTGCTGGGCCTGTCGGCCTTCACCCGCCGCCGCCAGAGCTGACACGATCCTTGTGGGAGCTGCGCTTGGCCGGCCCATCCGTGGCCGGCCTTTTTTACAGCGGCCCCGCTTGCGCCGCCTCAACGGGGCGGCGGACCGCCTTGCCTACAATCGACTGACCCTGCACCGCGACTCCCGGAGGTCTACGCGCCATGGAGGACTTCGTCGCCCAGCTCATTGCGAGCGTCCGAGGAATCTGGCATCACCGCTGGCACGCCGTCGTGGTCGCCTGGGCCGTCGCCCTGCTGGGCTGGGCGCGCGTGTATACCCTGCCGGACGAATACCAGAGCACCGCGCGCGTGTTCGTGGACACCCAGAGCATCCTCAAGCCCCTGCTGGCCGGCATGACCACCGTGCCGAACGTCGAGCAGCAGGTGGCGATCATGAGCCGCACCCTGCTGTCGCGCCCCAACGTGGAACGCGTCATGCGCATGGTGGACCTGGACCTGAAGGCGGTCAGCCCGCGCGACCACGAGCAGCAGATCGACGAACTGATGAACAAGATCAAGATCAGCGGTACCAGCACCTACGACATCTACACCATCACCTACCACAACCGCAATCCGCGCCTGGTGCGCGACGTGGTGCAATCCCTGCTGACCATCTTCGTGGAAGGCAGCTTCAAAGGTAAGAAGGGCGAGTCCGACAAGGCCGTCCAGTTCATCGACGAGCAGATCCGCGTCTATGAGGAAAAGCTGCTGGCGGCCGAGAACGCGGTCAAGGAATTCAAGCTGCGCAATGCCGGGGTGTTGCCGCAGCAGGGCATCGAATACGCGTCGCAGCTGGCCATGGCCACCGACGCGCTCAACAACGCGCGCCTGGAGCTGCAGGAGGCGGAGCAGGCGCGCAACGCGATTTCCGCCCAGGTCACGGGCGACGAACCCATCCTCGGCGTGGAATCGCGCCCGGCGGACATCGTCAATCCCGAACTGGACGCACGCATCGCGGCGCTGAACAGGAATCTCGACACCCTGCGCCTGCAATACACCGAGCTGCATCCCGACATCATCGCCACGCGCCACCTCATCGAGCAGCTGGAGGAGCGCAAGGTCAAGGAGGCGCGCGCGGCGCCGGTGGCCGATCCGGGCAAGTCCTACAGTCCCCTGCTCCAGCAGCTGAAGGTCGCCCAGACGGAGGCGGACGCGCGCGTCGCCTCCATGAAGGCACGGGTGCAGGAATACGCGGCCCGTCACGAACGGCTGCTGGCGCAGATGAACGCGGTGCCGGAGATCGAGTCCCAGCTGGCCCAGCTCAATCGCGACTACCAGGTCAACAAGGACAACTACGAAAAACTGATCAGCAAGCGCGAGGCCGCCAAATTGTCCGGGGAATTGAGCAGCACCACCGAGATGATGACTTTCAAGATCATCGATCCGCCGACCTTGCCCCTGGCCCCGATCGGCCCCAACCGCAACCTGCTGTACAGCGCGGTGTTCCTGGCCGCCATGCTCGCCGGCCCGGCCGCGGCGCTCGCCCTGAGCCAGATCCGTCCGACCTTCCTCGGCCCGGCAGCGATGCGGGCCACGACCGGGCTGGCGGTCCTGGGGACGGTGGGCATGAACTGGACGCCCGAGCAGCGCACCCGCCGGCGCCGGGGCACGCTGCTGTTCGGCGCAGCGGGGACGGCCCTGGCGGTGGCCTACGGCGCGGTATTGGCGGCCAATTTCTGGAAGGGATGACGGGGGCGATATGAGCATGGTGGAATTGCAGCCGGCAGCGGAAGTGCGCAGCGTGCAGATCGACCTCGAGCGCCTGCGCGCGCTCGGCATGATCACCCCGGACGGCGCCCGTACCAGTGCCGCCGAGGACTTCCGCGTCATCAAGCGCCCCCTGCTGCAGGCAGCGGCCGCGCGCGGCGCGCGTCAGCACGCCAACCTCGTCATCGTGACCAGCGCGTTGCCCGGCGAAGGCAAGACCTACTGCGCCATCAACCTCGCCATGAGCATCGCCATGGAAAAGGACCACCGGGTGCTCCTGGTGGATGCGGACGTGGCCCGGCCCTCGGTGCTGGCCACCCTGGGCATCGAACCGGCGCCGGGCCTGCTGGACGTGCTGCTGGACGACCACTACCGCCTGTCCGACCTGATCCTGAGGACCAACGTGCCGTCGCTCACGGTGCTGCCGGCGGGCCGCAGCAACCGGCACGCGACCGAGCTGCTGGCCAGCCAGGCCATGCACGCGCTGCTCGACGAGATCGCGAACCGCTATCCGGACCGGATCGTCGTATTCGACTCTCCTCCCCTGCTCATGACCACCGAGGCCAGCGTGCTCGCTTCGCGCATGGGACAGGTGGTGCTGGTGATCGAGGCGGAGATCACCAGTCAGCGCGCGGTCAAGGAGGCGATCGAGCGCCTCGGCACCTGCGAGCGCATCAGCCTTATCTGCAACAAGGCGCGCCAGCTGCCGGCGCAGTACTACCAGGGGTACTACACATGAACGGGGACGCGACCAGGCTCGTGGTCCACCTGGTGCATCGACTGGACACCGACGCGGCCGAACAGCGCATGCTGAACCTGATCCGGCACATGCCCGCGGACCGCTATCGGCATGCCATCGTGTGCCTCAAGGATCATGCCGGCCACGGCGCGCTGCTGCGGCGGCACGGCGTCGAGATCATCGGGCTCGGCAAACGCGAGGGCAAGGACTTGGGCCATTACCTGCGTCTGTTCCGTACCCTGCGCCGCCTGCAGCCGGACCTGATCCACACTCGCAACCTGTGCGGCCTGGAGGGGCAGTTGGTGGCCGCGCTGGCCGGGATCAAGCTCCGGGTCCATGGCGAGGATTGCGCGGCCAGCGGCGGCAGCTCGCTGAAGTACCACCTGCTGCGGCGCCTCCTGCGGCCGTGGATCGGACACTTCATCGCGGTCAGTGGCGACTTGCAGCAATGGCTGATCGATTCGGTCGGCGCCGCGCCGGGCCGCGTGTCCCGGATCGCGGTCGG
>DASRUW010000122.1:0-4165 GCA_035655255.1 Telluria sp.
GGCCGCGATGCGCAGCTGCCTGGCGCGCTACTGTCGCGACGAGATGGCCGGCAAGCGCATCGTCGCGGTGGCCTCGCCGCTCGCCTGCCGGGCGCAGGCGGTCACGGCGAACTTCGCGGTGCTCAACCATGTCGCCGACCATGTGGCGCTTTTCGAGGAATTGTCGTGCGTGGTCCGCCGGGGCGGTTTCGTCCTCGCCAGCATGCTCAACCCCTATTACCTGGGCGACGCGCGCTACGGCTGGTGGCGGGCGAACCTCGTCAATCTCCTGCGCAACGGCCGCTACGCCATCGAAAGCGAGAGCCGCATCCATCGCTTCGCGCCGCGCGTGGTGGCGCGGGCGGCCGCACCGTATTTCCGGATGGAGCGCCTGGTGCCGCACGGCCTCGGGCTGGCCGTCCAGCTCTACATGTTCCTGCTGCTGCGGCTGATCTGACATGTGGAAAGACTGGCTAAGGCCGTTCGTGCGCCCCCTGCCGCAATGGTCCGTGGTGGCGGTAGCGCCGCCGCAGCAGGCAGTGATCGCCCGCCTGCGCTGGGACGGCCAAACCGCCGACGTCACCGCCGACCACACGGTGGCGTCGCTCAAGCCGCTCACCATCGCCAGCAGCCTCGATGCGGGCCCGCGCCCCGTGCTCGAATATCGCGACCGCGCGACAGGAAGGCGGCTGGGCATGCTGCAGCTGACTCGAACCGCGTCGATCGCCGCCGACAACGCCTCGCTCACCCTCTACCACGTCGCCGCCGGCGAACACCGCTGCCTCGACTGGCCCCGGCGCCCCTGGAACACGTGGCTGCAGAACCGCGTCATGCGCAAGCACCGCGCCTCGAGCCACCTGAACATGGAACCCGCGGTGGCGCAGCAGCTGATGATCGCCTACCTGTGCCCGCGGCCGGTCGTCCTCGTCTCCGTCGACGCGCCCGGCCACCGCAACCTCTTCCCGATGGACCTGATCGGCCCGCTGCAACGCAGCGGACTATTCTCGCTCGCCCTGCGCAGCACCAACGTCTCCGTGCCGACCATGCGCGAGGTGCACCGGGTGGCCCTGTCCGCCATCCCGGCGACGATGAAGGATGTCGTCTACAAGCTTGCCGAGCATCACAAGCAGCCGCTGTCGGGCTGGAGCGAGCTGCCGTTCCCGGTCAGGCCGTCGCGGGAATTCGGCATCCCCGCCGTCGCCGCGGCGCTGCACATCCGGGAACTGGCCATCGTGCACAGCCAGGAGATCGGCTCGCACAAGTTGTTCCTTGGCCGCGTCGTTGCCGACGACAAGCTGGCGGAAGGTGTGCAGCTGCATCACACGGCGGGGTTTCATCAAGCCTGGCGCCGACGGCGGGACGTGGCGTTTACAGAGACCTAAGCCATTGACCCGGGGCGGTATCATCGTGCCGCGCTGTGGGGTATCGCTGCGTGCGCTGGATCGTGGCGCCCTTGAGTGCACTCCGGCGGATGAATGTCCGTTTCCGACCCAAAGTAGACATCCGACTAGCTGACGAATAGCGAGTCTGGATTAGGATTCGCAGCCGCTAGTTGGCGCGGTATACGCCGCCTAAGGTTCCTCGTATGGACAGCAAAGAGTTATTGGACGTCATCGCGACGGCGCTGACTTCGGTCACGGACCCGCACTACTACGAGGACGAGCGGGGGTTCCAAGGCGAGTTCTACGCGCAACTGCGCCTGCGGTTGCGGGACATGGCGCTGCCGGAGGGAGCGTTGCTTCGGGAGGAGTACCAGAAGAGGTTGGCAGAGCATAGTCTGCGGATCCGTCCGGATATCATTCTCCACGAGCCGTTCGATCCTGGTCGGCATCGTGCGCGGGATGAGGGCAACCATGCGGTGATGGAACTCAAGCGACGTGCCACTCCTGGCGCCGCTGCCGACGCGTTCACGAACCTGGCCGCGATGATCGATGCCCTGAACTACCCGCTCGGCGTTTTCATCAACATTGATTCGCCGAAGACCTGGGCGGAATCGGTTCCGGAAGCCCATCGCGCGCGCATCTTCTGCTTGGCGGCCCATCTCGATGAGAACGGGAAACCCCTGGTGGTTCGCGGCTGAGCCAAGGCTCAGGTCCCCGTCGTCGGAAATCGAGTCCGGTCCCTCGAGCCTGGCGGGCCCGGCCCTGACCGTACCTTGACGGTCTAGGGCGGCTGGTGTTTTCTCAGGACATGGCCGGCATTCATACGCTCAACTCGCGCGGTAACATCATGCTTCCGACGCTCCGCGAACACTTCGCGTGGACCGATGCGCAGACGTTTCGGGAAATCCAGCACTTCCACCGCGATCTGCTAGAGATCCTTCGCGCAAAACGCATCGACTACGCCTCCCTGCGAAGCGCGCTGACCCCGCAACCGACCAAGCACGAGGCGGCGTTTCTGTTCGACGAGCACCGCTGCGACAATACGTTCGTGCCGGGCGTGGAATGTGCCGATGCGCTTTTCAGGGCGCTCGACCCCAAGACGAGCCACAGCGTCCTCGGTGGCGAGCTGGTCGACGATCGGGACGAGATCGCGCGCCCACTGCTGGCCCGTTCGGCGGTGGTAGCCAAGGACCTTGATTTCAAGCACCCGTGCTTCTGCTACGTCCTCTACGTCAACAACCTCTCGGCAGGAAGCGTCGCTGCCATTGACGGCAAGCTGCGGGCGAACAAGGCCTATCTCGGCTACGTCCCCTGTACCTATGCGAGTCTGGCCAAGACCTTCGTCTCGATGCACCTAGTCCACCTGGCGATCAAGCAGGGCGGCACTGTGATCCTCGGTCACGAGGATGACCGCCCGAACACCGAGAACCACAACCTGCATCCCCACGATTACACCGCGCTCGGGCTTCGGCTGAAAAGCATCCAGTCGATGTACTTCAGCACCTTCCTGTCCTACAAGCCTGAGCAGATGTTCCTGCAGGAATCGGACGACGACTTGGAGATCGCGCTGCGGTCGATGTCAGAAGAGGTCGCGCCGCTCGCCGAGTTCACAGTCGCCATAGGCGACGACAAATTCGACAAGTACCTCAAGACCGCCAAGCTGGGAAAGCTCAGGAGGGCCGGCCTCGGCGGCCTGACTAAGGCCGAGCTGGAGGCAGCCATCCGCGAGAAGCTGCGGATGAGCTACCTCTACAACATGGAATGGGTCGACGAGGACACGCACCGGCTCAGCAAGTTCAACATCATGCTCGAGTTCCCGCGGCAGGACGGGCCGCCGGAGCGCATGGTGGTCGTCCTTGAATACAGGCCTGCCGAGCGGATACTGAAGCTGATCACGGTGTCCTGATCGTGCAGGGCCGGGTGGCGGCATGACTGACCTTGTCACGGCGCAGGGAGCGGGCGGACTTGGCGGTCACAACGCGGCAAAGCCCGCAATATCGCCGGACTGTCCGTCAGGATTGATTGATGTTCAGCCTGGAAAGCCTGACCTCTGACCGTACGCGCTCGGTGGTCGCGAAGTGCCCGAGGAGTGGGAAACCACACCACCACACCAACCTGCGGCATCCGATCACCAACTATCCCGGGTACGGGGAGTGAGGTGTATTGAGTGCAGGGAGAGTTTTTGCATTCCCGGCTTGCACGACGTCTTCGACTCGTACGCGGATGCGGATGCGGGGGTCGACATCGTACCTCCCTTTATCCAACTCATGCTCGAAATGCTTGGCCCAGATGGTGTCCGTGATGGGCGTCCGCTTCTGGCCGACAGCTGAAACTCAACCTCGGTAATCGACTGACAACCCGCGACACCTTTCACTCCCCCGCCGCCACCAGCCGCAAATACAACGCCTCGAACGCCCGCGCCGTGTGATCGGCGTCTTCGCGCACCGCGCGGCATTGCGCGGCGGCGGCGAGTTGCAGCCGCAGCGCCTCGTCCGCCAACACGCGGCTGATGGCGCCGGCCAGCGCGGCCCAGTCGCCGACGGGCACGGCCAGCGCGGCCGCTGGCGTCCATTCGGCCAGGTGACCGACGGCGGTGCCGACCGTGGGTACGCCGGCCACCGCCGCTTCGAGCAGCACCAGCGGGCCGGCTTCGTGCAGCGAGGACAGCACCAGCAGGTCGGCCGCGGCCATCAGCGGGCGCAGCTCGCGCTGGGTCTTGAAGCCGTGGAAGCGCACCTGCTCCTGCAGCCCGAGCCGGCAGGCGAGGCGTTCCATTTCGCCGTGCAGCGTGTCCACGCCGACGA
>DASRUW010000123.1:0-17939 GCA_035655255.1 Telluria sp.
GCTTGATGCGCGCGAGGCGGGCATAGTTCTCGCCCCAGAAGGCCTGCTGCCAGTTGGCGAGGAAGTAGTCACTCTCCGAGACGTAGCTGCCGGCGCCAGGTGCCACGCGTTGCAGCTCCGCCATCGCCAGGCCGATGCGGCGGGCGTGCTCGCGCGCTGCGGGCGCGTCGACGTGCGCGTCCGGCATGCCGGGGAAACGGGGCCCTTCGCCGCCGGCGATGATCGCCAGCGCGAAAGCGTCGCAGGCGGCCGGATTGGTCGCGGTGTCGCGCGCGGCTGAGATCTCGGCCGCAGGCGCGCCGGCCAGCCCCTTGTTGAAATGCAGGCCCACGCGCCAGTGCCGCGACGCCCGGAACAAGGCCTCGGCCAGCGCGTCCTGGTCGCCCGGCGCCAGCAGCGCGGCGGGCAGCCAGGCGGACTGGTAGCCGTGGATGAACCATCCGGCCTGATCGAGATCGCCTTTCCATAGCACGTGGTGGGCGGGCGCGTCGGCGCGCGGATCGTCCACCATGAAACCCGGCACGTGCTGACGGTGGTAAGCGCCGTCCCACATGTGGCGGGCCGGGATCGACAGGCAGGTGAAGTCGTTTTCGATGGCATAGGCCGCGTCGCCGCGCACGACAGCCAGGAACGGCTCCCAGGCCTGGGCCGCCTGCTCCTTGTTCAGGCCTTGGAACACCATGCTCACGTCCAGCGTGTTGTCCGTCCCCAGTCCGATCTGTTCGCCCCAGTGCGGGTTGAATAGGGCAGCGCGATAGAAGGCCACCAGCTTGCCGACCAGGGCGCGGAACGCGGCATCCGACTTCGCCCGCACCTTGAAGAACACGGCGCCGAATTCCTCCGGCAGTTCGCGCGTGCGCAGGGTCAGGCGCGTGACGATGCCGAAGCTGCCGCCACCTCCGCCCTTGAGGGCCCAGAACAGGTCGGCATGGTTGGCGGCGTTCGCGATGCGCACCTGGCCGTCGGCGGTGACCACTTCCGCTTCCAGCAGGCCAGCCGCCGCCGTGCCGTAGTATTTCGAGAAATTGCCGAAGCCGCCGCTTTGCACCAGCCCCGCGACGCCGACCGTCGTACAGCCGCCGCCCTGCACGTAGCGCCCGCCGCGCGTCGTCACGGCGTCATAGGCGTCGATCCACATCGCACCCGCGCCAAGGGTGACGGCCGGTTGCGGCGCGATGCTGCCCCCGCATCCGTAGGGGACGAAGGCGTCGTGCAGCTGGACGTCGTTCATGTGGCGGGTCCAGACCAGCAGGGAGTCGGGCGCGTCGGACGTGCCCTGGTAGCTGTGGCCGCCGCCCTTGACCACCAGCCGCAAGCGATGCGTCCGCGCGAAATTGACCGCCGCGACCACGTCGGCCGTTTGCGCCGCCGCGACGGCGTAGGCGCTCGGCTGCGAAATCCAGGCGTCGAGCCAGCCGCTGGTTTGCGTCAAGCCCGGCTGGTCGCCAAGGGTGAAGGTATTGCGCAGCGTGGCCAGGGCCGCGGTGCAGCGCGGGTCCGCCGCGGAGGTGGCGCAGGCGGCGAAGGGCGCTTCCAGCTCGGTGAGGCGGCCGCCGACCTGTTCCGCCAGGGACTGCCATTGCGTGCGCGCCGGCCAGCCCGGATCCTTGGGCCGCACGCGATTGCGTGGCACCGGCCCCGTCGACGCCCACGCCGCGCGGCCCAGGCTGCCTGACAGGGCCAGCGGGAATGTACTCATCAGCTGCAGCAGGGCGCGTCGTTGCACGGTCGTTTCCTCGGGATGTGGATGGAGTGGCAACGGTACAGGGCGCACGCGCACGCGCCCAGTGTTTTGGGGCGAAGCGGGAATCGGCGGGGCGAGCCGGATTTTGCTTTAACATATGGAAATGACCCAGACCTTCATCCAGACCTTCATCCTGCTCACGCTGGTGACCGACCCGTTCGGCAACGTGCCCCTGTTTGTGAGCGCCATGCGCAACGTGCCGAAAGCGCGGCGCTGGAAGGTCGTGGTGCGCGAGTGCTTCATTGCCTACATGGTGCTGCTGGTGTTCATGTTCTTCGGGCGGCACCTGCTGGCGGCGATGCAGCTGTCGGAAATTTCCCTGCGCATCGGCGGCAGCGTGATCCTGTTCCTGATCGCCATGCGGATGGTGTTTCCGCAGCCGGGCGGCCTGTTCGGGGACGACGCCGACGATGGCGAACCGTTCATCGTGCCGCTCGCCATTCCGGCCATTGCCGGCCCGTCCGCGCTGGCGACGGTGCTGCTGTTCTCGTCCGACACGCGGATGGAAGTGATGCTGCACGTGGGAGCGCTGACGGCGGTGGCGGCAGTATGGCTGGCGGTGTTCCTCAGCGCCGAGCGCCTGCAGCGTGCCCTCGGTCCGCGCGTCATGACGGCCTTCGAGCGCCTGATGGGCCTGATCCTGACCGCCGCCGCGGTCGAAATGTTCATGGCCGGCGTGCGCGACTTCCTCCGTTCCCTCTAGTAATCCCGGCGCTGGCGTGCGATCGCCGCGTTCGGCTCGGGTGTAAGCTGGCGCCATGAGGAGCTGGCGCATCGCCGTCGAGGACGCGGCACAGGACAAGACTTGCACGACCGCCGCCGCCAACGGCGGTCACTGGAACGCCGTCGGCGTGCCTTGCATGTACACCGGCATTACCGTCGAGCTGTGCGCGCTCGAGAAGTTCGTGCACCTGAACGGTGACGGCGACAAGCTGGTGCTGGTGGCCGTCGACGTGCCGGATGATCCTGAACTTGGCTATGAGGCCGGGCTCGACACGCTTCCGCCGGATTGGTGCGACATGCCGGCCTCGCTGGGCGCGGAGGCGTTCGGCACGCGCTTCCTCCAGGCCAACTCCCATCTGTGGCTGCGGGTGCCGTCCACCATCATTCCCGAAAGCCGCAACCTCATCATCAATCCGCGCCACCCGGCCTACGGCGAGGTGCGTTTGCGGATCGTGCGGCCGTTCGCCTTCGATCCCCGCATGTTCAAGCGCCAGTGAGTTCCCGGCAGACCTCGGCGGTAGCTTCGTCCACCGGGAAGCAGCTCTCGATGTGCAACTCGTCGATGGTCACGTCGCGCGGGGTGCCGAAGGTGGTGATGGTGGAGAAGAAGCCCAGCTCGCGCCCGTCCTTGCGGAAGGTGGTGGTAAGCAGCGGCAGCGGCGCCTCGGCCAGTTCGCGCAGCCGGAAGCGCGCCGGCACGGCCGGGTAGGCCAGGACTTCGTTCAGCAGGGCACGCGCCATGGCGTCGGCCGGGTTGCCCGCCACCAGCGTATGCAGGTGGTGGATCAGGTTCCCCGCCACTTCCTCCCAGTTGGCCAGATGCGGACGCAGCTCCTGCGGGTCGAACACCAGGTGCAGCATGTTGCCGTGCCTGCCGGGCCGTCCCAGGATGTGCGCCGTGAAGCGCTGCGCCGCGCCGTTGGCCATCACGATGTTCCAGTGCCGGTCCAGGAGGAAGGCCGGGTAGGGCTCCTGCTGCCCGAGGATGCATTCGATCGCGCGCCGGATCTGCGCCATGTGCGGCGTGGACAGGGCCGACTCCGGATAGTGCGGCGCGTAACCGGCGGCGACCAGCAGCGCGTTCCGTTCGCGCAGGGACATGTCCAGCGTGTCGGCCAGCTTGGCCAACAACGCGCGGCTGGGCTGGGCCTTGCCGGTCTCGATGCAGGACAGGTGGCGGGTCGAGATGCCGGCGTCCAGGGCCAGATCGAGCTGGCTCAGACGGCGCGCCGCGCGCCATTCGCGCAGCAGGGCCCCGACGCGGGCGGGAGGAGGGCGCAGGTCTTGTTCCATGCAGCGATCATACCGCGCTCCGGCGCCGCGCCGCCATGACCTCCCAGGTCATGTTCGCTTGACCCCGGGCGTCATTGATCCCGTACGGCAGCACGGCCAAGATGCGGGCACCACCGACAAGCCGTCATTCCCGCGTGCGCGGGAATGACGGCCGGGACCAAAGGAGAAGATAATGAATCGACGGGTATTTGTGAAATCGAGCCTGGTGCTCGGCGCCGCCTTGCTGACGAAGGACCTGATGGCGCGCGCCGCGCCGCTCGACGCGGCGGCCTGGCGTGCCGCGCGCCGCTATGCGCCGACGTCGTTCGGGCGGATCGCCTATGTCGAACGCGGCGCCGGGCCGGCGGCGCTGTTCCTGCATGGCTTTCCGCTGAACGGCTTTCAGTGGCGTGGCGTGCTGGATGCATTGGCGCCGCACCGCCGCTGCATCGCGCCGGACTTTCTTGGCCTCGGCTACACGGAAGTCGCGTCCGGCCAGAGCGTGGCGCCGGACGCGCAGGTGGCGATGCTGATCGCCTTCATGGATCAATTGGGAGTGAGCAGCGCGGACATGATCGCGAGCGACAGCGGCGGCGCGGTCGCGCAGCTGCTGCTGATCCACCATCCCAAGCGGGTACGTTCGCTGCTGCTGGCGAACTGCGACAGCGAGCACGATTGCCCGCCGCCCGCGCTGGCACCGGTGATCGCGCTCGCGCGCGAGGGGCAGTTCGTGCAGCGCTGGCTGGAGCCCTGGATCGTGGACAAGGCCCTGGCCCGTTCAGGCGAAGGCCTGGGCGGCATGTGCTATGCCGATCCCGCCAACCCGACCGACGAAGCGATCGATACGTATCTCCGACCGCTGGCAGCGTCAGAGCGCAGCCGCGCGCTCACCCACCAGTATGCAATCGCCCTGGACCGCAACTGGCTGGCCGAGGCCGGCCCGGCGCTGAAAGCCTCGCGGGCACCGGTGCGGGTCGTGTGGGGCATGGCCGACACGATCTTCTCGAGCACGAATGCCGGCTACTTCGAACGCGCCTTCGGCAACGGCCGTGGCGTGCGCCGCCTGGAAGGCGCCAAGCTGTTCTGGCCCGAAGAGCGCCCCGAGGTGATCGTCCAGGAGGCGCTGGAACTCTGGAAGTTCGTCTGAAAACCGGGTCTGTCCCCGATTTTTCAGCGGCCGGAAATCGACACCACGTTGTCCGCCCCCGGCGCGCCGAAAGCCTGCTGCTTGAGGACGTGCAGCTGGTCGCGCACCTGCGCCGCCTTTTCGAACTCGAGGTTCTTGGCGTGGTCCAGCATGAGCTTTTCGAGGCGCTTGATCTCCTTGCCGATCTGCTTCTCGCTCATGGCTTCCACCTTGGCCGTCTGCTGCGCGTGTTCGATCGTCTCGCGCGCGCCGGACGGGCTGTACACGCCGTCGATCATGTCCCTGATCGCCTTCTTCACGCCCTTCGGCGTGATGCCGTGCGCCTCGTTGAAGGCGAGCTGCTTGGTGCGGCGGCGCTCGGTCTCGTCGATCGCGCGCTTCATGGAATCGGTGATGTTATCGGCGTACATGATGGCCACGCCATTTAGGTTACGCGCCGCGCGGCCCACGGTCTGGATCAACGAACGCTCCGAGCGCAGGAAGCCTTCCTTGTCCGCGTCCAGGATCGCCACCAGCGACACCTCGGGCAGGTCCAGGCCTTCGCGCAGCAGGTTGATGCCGACCAGGACGTCGAAGGTGCCCAGGCGCAGGTCGCGCAGGATCTCGACCCGTTCCACGGTGTCGATGTCGCTGTGCAGGTAGCGCACCTTGATGCCGTGGTCGCCCAGGTACTCGGTGAGCTGCTCCGCCATGCGCTTGGTGAGCGTCGTGACCAGTACCCGTTCGTCCTTGGCGACGCGGTCGGTGATCTCGGACATCAGGTCGTCCACCTGGGTGCGCGCGGGCTTGACGATGATCTTCGGGTCCACCAGGCCGGTGGGGCGCACCACCTGTTCGACCACGTTGTCCGCGTGCTGCTGCTCGTAGTCGGCCGGCGTGGCGGAGACGAAGATCGTCTGGCGCATCTTGGACTCGAATTCCTCGAACTTGAGCGGGCGGTTGTCCAGCGCCGACGGCAGGCGGAAGCCATAGTCCACCAGGTTGGTCTTGCGCGAGCGGTCGCCGTTGTACATGGCGTTGAGCTGGCCGACCAGGACGTGCGACTCGTCCAGGAACATGATGGCGTCCTTGGGCAGGTAGTCCACCAGGGTCGGCGGCGGCTCGCCCGGCATGGCGCCGGACAGGTGGCGCGAATAGTTCTCGATGCCCTTGGTGAAGCCGACTTCGGCCAGCATCTCCAGGTCGAAGCGGGTGCGCTGCTCCAGGCGCTGCTCCTCGATCAGCTTGCCCTCGCGGCGGAAGTAGTCGAGCCTGTCGGCCAGTTCCAGCTTGATGGTCTCGACCGCGCGCAGCACGGTCGAGCGCGGCGTCACGTAGTGCGAGCCGGGATAGACGGTGAAGCGCGGGATCTTCTGGCGCACGCGCCCGGTGAGCGGGTCGAACAGCTGCAGCGACTCGATCTCGTCGTCGAAGGTCTCCACCCGCAGCGCCAGCTCCGCATGCTCGGCCGGGAAGATGTCGATGGTGTCGCCGCGTACGCGGAAGGTGCCGCGCGCGAAGTCCATCTCGTTGCGGGTGTACTGCATCTGGATCAGGCGCGCGATGATGTCGCGCGAGGCCACCTTGTCCTTGTGGCGCAGGGTCAGGATCATCTGGTGGTATTCGTTGGGGTTACCGATACCGTAGATGGCCGAGACGGTCGCCACGATCACCACGTCGCGCCGCTCCATCAGCGACTTGGTGCACGACAGGCGCATCTGCTCGATATGCTCGTTGATCGACGAGTCCTTCTCGATGAACAGGTCGCGCTGGGGCACGTAGGCCTCCGGCTGGTAGTAGTCGTAGTAGCTGACGAAGTATTCGACCGCGTTCTCGGGGAAGAACTCGCGGAACTCCGCGTACAGCTGCGCCGCCAGCGTCTTGTTGGGCGCGAACACGATGGCCGGACGGCCGCAGCGCGCGATCACGTTGGCCATGGTGTAGGTCTTGCCCGAGCCGGTCACGCCGAGCAGGGTCTGGAACGACAGGCCGTCCTCGATGCCTTCCACCAGGCCGGCGATCGCGGTCGGCTGGTCGCCCGCGGGCGGGAAGGGCTGGTGCAGCTTGAACGGCGAATCCGGGAAGGTGACGACGGTCGGTTCCGGGGCCGCCGCTGCGCTCTGTCCTGCCATGTATGTAAACCTTTGCTAGAATGGCTGTCCATCCACGAAAACCCCAGCAACCACGGGGCTTTCTGTCTATACAACCTGTTCAGTTTATCAGATGACCTCCACTGCCTCCGCCAGCCTGTTCGGCGCCATCGAAATGGCCCCGCGCGACCCCATCCTCGGCATCACCGAAGCCTTCAACGCAGACACCAACCCGAACAAGACCAACCTCGGCGTGGGCGTCTATTATGACGACAATGGGAAGGTTCCGCTGCTGGAGTGCGTGCGCAAGGCCGAGGCCATCCTGATGGAGCAGCAGTCGCCCCGTACCTATCTGCCGATCGAAGGCCTGGCCGCGTACGACAAGGCAGTGCAGGAACTCGTATTTGGCGCCGACAGCGCCGTGCTTCAAGAGCGCCGCGCGGTCACCGTGCAGGCCCTGGGCGGTACCGGCGCGCTGAAAATCGGCGCCGACTTCCTCAAGCGCTTCGCGCCCGGCGCCGCGGTCTACATCTCGGACCCGAGCTGGGAGAACCACCGCGCCCTGTTCGAAAGCGCCGGTTTCACCGTCAACAACTACGCCTACTACGACGCGGCCACCCATGGCGTGAACTTCGCCGGCATGACGGCCGCGCTCAAGGCCATGCCGCGCGGCTCGATCGTCGTGCTGCACGCCTGCTGCCACAACCCGACCGGCGCGGACCTGACCGCCGCCCAGTGGGACGAGGTGGTCAAGCTGGTCGTCGAAGGCGGCCTGGTGCCGTTCCTGGACATGGCCTACCAGGGTTTCGGCTCGGGCATCGCGGAAGACGGCGCCGTGGTCGGCAAGTTCGCCGCCACCGGCCTGCCGCTGCTGGTATCGAATTCCTTCTCCAAGTCGTTCTCGCTGTACGGCGAGCGCGTGGGCGCGCTGTCCGTGGTCGCATCGTCGGCCGAGGAAGCGGCGCGCGTGCTGTCGCAGCTGAAGCGCGTGGTGCGCACCAACTACTCCAACCCGCCGACCCATGGCGGCAAGGTGGTGGCGGCCGTGCTGTCCACGCCGGAACTGCGCCAGCTGTGGGAAAGCGAGCTGGCCCAGATGCGCGTGCGCATCAAGCAGATGCGCGACCAGTTCGTCGAGCGCCTGAAGGCCAAGGTCCCGGGCAAGGATTTCGAGTTCGTGCGCCAGCAGGTCGGCATGTTCTCGTACTCGGGCCTGACCAAGGAGCAGGTCGGCCGTCTGCGCGAGGAATTCTCGGTCTACGCCGTCGACACGGGCCGCATCTGCGTGGCGGCGCTGAATTCGAAGAACCTCGAGCGCGTGATTGACGCGATCTCGAAAGTGCTTTAAGATCTTCGTCTTCGGAACTTAATCCGAAGCGGCAACGGAAGTTGACAGTGCTGTGAAGCCTGCATATAATGTTGCCTCTTTTCCCTGATAGCTCAGTCGGTAGAGCGACGGACTGTTAATCCGCAGGTCCCTGGTTCGAGTCCAGGTCGGGGAGCCAGAGTTCGAAAGGCCTTGCGCAAACCGCAAGGCCTTTTTTGTTACCGGAGCCAGGAAATGAGCGACCCGAACGCGCCTTACCACGCCCACGTCTACTACGAGGCCGCCACGCGCGAGCGCGCGCTGGCACTGCATGCGGCGCTGGGCGGCGGCGCGCTGCCGGGCATCCTGATGGTCGGACGGATGGAAGACAGTCCGGTCGGCCCGCATCCCTTGCCGCAATTCGAATTTCATTTTTATGCCGCCACGGTGCCCGCCGTGTGCGCGCTGCTGGAAGCGACCGGCCTGACCGCCCTGATCCATCCGCTGACGGACGACGACCTGGCCGACCACACCACGCTGGCGCAATGGATCGGCACGCCGCTGCCGCTCGACCCGTCGGTGTTCGACCCGCCCGGCCATAACCAGGGCTTTGCCCGCTTCGGCCGCGCCGAGTTCTAGTTGATGCGGATGGAGCGCCGTTTACCCGGGATTCCCGCTTGCGCGGGAATGACCGGATGCAGGCTGGCGCAGGCGCTGCTGGAAGTCGTCCTGTGAATTGCAGCCGAATCGGTCGAACAGCACCTTCACGCAGTCGCGCAGCACCGCCTCGCTGATCGGCAGGTTCGCGCGCACGGCGTCGCGCTTGCCGAGCGCCATCCAGAATCCCACTTCCAGCTCGCGCGGGGTGAGCTCGGCCTCGCGCAGGCGCTCCAGCACCGTCAGGTGGGCCGGCACGCGCCGCCGCAGGACGATGCCAACCGGGGCGTCGGCGGTCAGCTCGGCCGGGTAGGCGTCGGCGCGCGGTACGGCCTCGGGCGCTAGCAGCCAGTGGGCGCTGGCCTCGATGTAGGCCCCCGGCACCGCGATGCTGATCGACGGCATCTGGTTCGGGTAGCGCTTGCCGTCGCGCAGGCGCTCGATCAGGTGCAGGAACATCAACGGCAGCCGGCGCCGGTCCGGCCACAGGCTGCCGACGTGGGGAACATCGGCCAGCAGGGCATCCACCGCGGTGTTACCGAACAGGATGCTGCCGTCGGCGCGCGCGACCAGCATCGCTTCCTGCGCCACCACCCAGTCGGCATCGGCCGCCGCCGCGTCGGCCGACTTGATCGCATGCTCGACGTAGCGCGCCACTTGTTCCAGGTTGGCCAGGTCGCGCTGGTTGAAGGGTTTGCCGTGGCCGCGCGTGACGCTGATGACGCCGCAACGCCGCCCGTCGACTTCAAGCCGGCTTTCCAGAAAGTGATGATGCCCGGCGGGCCGATGGAGCAGCTGGTAGGAATTGCTGCTGTAAAAGCCCGGTGGCGGCTCGAGGAAGCGGCCGGCCTTGGGAAAGGCGCTGCTGCCGGCCAGTTGGAACACACTGAATTCCTTTGGACCCATGAACAGTTGCGGCTCGCGGACGAAGATGTCGCGTGCGGACTGCGGCGTATCCTCGTGGAAGAAGGCGTGCGGCATGCCGTCGTGCGAGGTCAGGAACAGCATGCCCGCCGCGTTCGGAATCACGGTGCGCACGATCGCCAGCGCATCGGGGGCGATCGCCATCGGATCCAGCCGGGAGCAGGTCAGGACCCGCAGCAAGGCCCAGGCCCGGTTGTTCTTCCTCATCTGGGACAAATATTGAACAAAAGAAACTAAATTATAGCCCGGAAGGCGTGCGCGCCCTTTTACCGAAAGTGACTAGACTGTTGCCGCATCAGGGGGAGGGCGCATGGAGCTCGCGGAATCGGACGCCGAGGAACAAGGCCGGGCGGATCTTTACGCGCTATTGGCGCGGCTGTTGTTCGCCCCGCCGGACGCGTATTTGCTGCAGCAGCTCGCGGCGGCGCCCGTGCGTGCGGGCGCGACGCAGCCGCTGGAACTGGCCTGGTCCGCCCTGGCGCGCAGCTGCGCGAGCACACATGCGGCGGACGCCGCGGCCGAATTCGATGCCTTGTTCGTCAGTATCGACGCGCCGCGCGTCAGCCCCTACGCGTCCGTCTACCTGACCGGCTTCCTGAACGAGAAACCGCTGGTCGCGCTGCGTGACGACCTCGCCCGGCTGGGTCTGGCGCGCCGGCGCGGGGCGGGGGAGATGGAAGACCACCTGGGGGCGCTGTGCGACGCGATGCGCCTGCTGATCGCGGGCGGCGCCTCGCGCCGGCCGCAGCCGCTGGCGGTGCAGTGCGCCTTCTTCGAGGCCCATCTGGCGCCGTGGTACGCGCGCTGCCTGAACGATCTGCGCAGCGTGCCCGAAGCGCGCTTCTACCGCCTGGTGGCGGACCTGGCCGAGGCCTTCTTCGACGTCGAGGCCCTGGCTTTTGAACTGGAGGCTACGTCATGGAACTGACCCCGCCCAATCGCAAGCGCCGCGGCTTCCTGCGCGCCGCCGGCGGCGCGGGCCTGCTTGGCGCATTGGCCGGCGCGCGTGCGACCACAGGTGCCTCGCCGGCCCCCGTCGCCGCGGCGCCCGCCGCCAAGGCCGGCTACCGCGAGACCGAACACATCCGCACTTACTACCGCAGCGCCCGCTACTGGTAGGCCGGGTCCGCTGCGCTACCGTGCGCGGTACAGAAAATGAACGGCGTAAGCTGCCCTTCAACGCAGGGAGGGGAAGTGGCGATTCCAACGATCGACGCGTGGCATGCTGTGCGGGGGCGGGGGCTGTGAGCCTGGTACGCCTCTCCGCGCAGCCGCGCGCCACGCACAGCGGACGGCGGCGCTTCCTGGCCGGGGCCGGCGTCACGGCCGGCCTGGCCGCGGCGGCGCGCCAGCTCCCGCTCAACCTCATCGAACCGGCCCAGGCCCAGGCCCAGCCCCAGCCCGCGGCGGCGCCCGTGGTCAAGCACACGATCTGTTCCCACTGCTCGGTCGGCTGCTCGGTCGAGGCCGTGGTCCAGAACGGCGTGTGGATCCGGCAGGAAGCCGCCTTCGATTCGCCCATCAACATGGGTGCCCACTGCGCCAAGGGCGCGTCCTTGCGCGACCACGGCCATGGCGAGCACCGCCTGCGCTATCCCATGAAGCTGGTCGGCGGCAAGTACGAACGCATCAGCTGGGACCAGGCCATCAACGAGATCGGCGACCGCATGCTGGCCCTGCGCCGCGATGCGGGGCCGGATGCGCTGTTCGTGGTCGGCAGCAGCAAGCACAACAACGAGCAGTCCTACCTCCTGCGCAAATGGATGTCCCTGTGGGGCTCCAACAACTGCGACCACCAGGCCCGCATCTGCCACTCCACCACCGTGGCCGGCGTCGCCCAGACCTACGGGTATGGCGCGATGACCAATTCCTTCAACGACCTGCACTTCAGCAAGGCGGTGATGTTCATCGGCTCCAATCCGGCCGAGGCCCATCCCATCTCCATGCTGCACTTCCTGCACGCCAAGGAGCTGGGCGCGAAGATGATCGTGGTCGACCCGCGCTTCACGCGCACGGCGCGCTTCGCGCACCACTACGTGCGCATCCGGCCCGGCACCGACATTCCCTTCGTGTGGGGCCTCCTGTGGCACATCTTCCAGAACGGCTGGGAGGACAAGGCCTTCATCGAGCAGCGCACCTACGGCATGGACGACGTGCGCAAGGAAGTGGCCAAGTGGACCCCGGACAAGGTGTCGGACGTGACGGGCATTCCGGAAGCGGCGGTGCGCACGACGGCCGAACTGCTGGCGAAGAACCGTCCGTCCTCCGTGGTCTGGTGCATGGGCATCACCCAGCACCACGTGGGCACGGCCAATGTGCGCGCCCTGTCCATCCTCCAGCTCGCGCTGGGCAACATCGGCGTGCCGGGCGGGGGAGCCAACATCTACCGCGGCCACGACAACGTGCAGGGCGCGACCGACATCGGGCCGAATCCGGATTCGCTGCCCGGCTACTACGGCCTGGCGGAAGCGGCGTGGAAGCATTTCGCCGGCGTGTGGGGCGTGGACTACGACTGGATCAAGTCGCGCTACGGCAGCAAGGAGCTGATGGAAAAACCCGGCATGACGGTCTCGCGCTGGTTCGACGGGGTGTTGGAAAAGAACGAGTACATCGACCAGCCCTCCAATTTGCGCGCCGTGTTCTACTGGGGCCACGCGCCCAACAGCCAGACCCGCCTGCCCGACATGCGGGCCGCCATGCAAAAGCTCGACTTCATGGTCGTGGTCGACCCGTATCCCTCGATGACGGCCGCCATGCACGGGCGCACGGACGGCGTCTACCTGCTGCCGGCCTCGACCCAGTTCGAGACGGAGGGCTCGGTCACGGCCTCCAACCGCAGCCTGCAGTGGCGCGAGAAGGTCATCGAGCCGCTGTTCGAATCCAAGCCGGACCAGGAGATCATGTACCTGCTGGCCAGGAAGCTGGGCTTCGCGGACGAGCTGTGCCGCCACATCAAGGTGACGGACAACCGGCCGGACATCGAAGACATCCTGCGCGAGGTGAACCGCAGCTGCTGGACCATCGGCTACACCGGCTGCTCGCCGGAGCGCCTCAAGCTGCACATGCTGAACAAGGCCAGCTTCGATCCGACCACGCTGCGCGCCGAGTCCGGCCCCTGCAAGGGCGACTACTACGGCCTGCCGTGGCCGTGCTGGGGCGCGCCCGAGCTCAAGCACCCCGGCACGCCCATCCTCTACAACATCAACCGCTCCGTGATGGAAGGCGGCCTGCCGTTCCGCGCCAACTGGGGCGTGGAGCACAACGGCGTGAGCCTGCTGGCGGCGGACGGCTCGACCACCAAGGACAGCGAGCTCGACGTGGGCTACCCCGAGTTCGACCATGTGTTCCTGAAAAAACTCGGCTGGTGGTCCCAGCTCACGCCCGAAGAGCAGGCCAAGGCGGAAGGCAAGAACTGGAAGACGGACACCTCGGGCGGCATCATCCGCGTCGTGATCGCCCACGGCTGCGCGCCCTTCGGCAACGCCCGCGCGCGCTGCAACGTGTGGAACTTCCCGGACCCGGTGCCGGTGCACCGCGAGCCCATCATGTCGCCGCGGCGCGACCTCGTGGCCAAATACCCGACCTACGACAACAAGGCCAATTTCTGGCGCCTGCCGACCCTGTACAAGTCGGTGCAGGAGCGCGATTTTTCGCAGGAGTACCCGCTCATCATGACTTCCGGCCGCCTGGTCGAGTTCGAGGGCGGCGGGGACGAGACGCGCTCGAACCCCTGGCTGGCCGAGCTGCAGCAGAACATGTTCGTCGAGATCAATCCGCACGACGCGGCCCAGGCCGGTGCGCGCACGGGCCGCTATATCTGGGTCGAGTCGCCCAGCGGCGCGCGCATCAAGGTCATGGCCATGATCACCCAGCGCGTCCCGCCCGGCATCGTCTGGATGCCCTTCCACTTCGGCGGCTGGTGGATGGGGGAGGACTTGAAGGACCGCTACCCGACAGGCGCGGAACCCATCGTGCGCGGCGAGGCCGTGAACACCCTGTGGACCTACGGCTACGACGCCGTGACGATGATGCAGGAAACCAAAGTCTCGCTGTGCCGCCTGGCGCAAGCGTAGGGGAGGAGCCATGGCCGCGCGCATGAAATTCATCTGCGACACCGAGCGTTGCATCGACTGCAACGGCTGCGTCACCGCCTGCAAGAGCGAGCACGAGACGCCCTGGGGCGTGAACCGGCGCCGCGTGGTCACCATCAACGACGGCGTGCCGGGCGAACGCTCGATTTCCGTCGCCTGCATGCACTGCACGGACGCGCCTTGCCTCGCCGTGTGCCCGGTCAACTGCATCTACCACACCGAGGACGGCATCGTCCTGCACGACAAGGACCAGTGCATCGGCTGCGGCTACTGTTCCTATGCCTGCCCGTTCGGCGCGCCGCAGTTCCCCTCGACTGGACTGTTCAACCACCGCGGCAAGATGGACAAGTGCACCTTCTGCGCGGGCGGACCGGAGCCGGACACGTCGGAAGCGGAATTCAAGAAGTATGGCCGCAACCGCATCGCCGAGGGCAAGCTGCCCGCCTGCGCCGAGCAGTGCGGCACCAAGGCCTTGCTGGCGGGGGAGGCCAATACCATCGCCGAGATCTACCGCGAGCGGGTCGACCAGCGCGGCTACGGCCCGCAGCTGTGGGGCTGGGACATCGCCTACAAGCGCGGCGGCGCGGCCGAGGCCAGCGGGACCGGTGCGCGCGAGAACGAGACCGGCGGCGCCCAGAACGGACCGGGGAGGCAGCCGCGATGAAGCGCTGGACGATCCTGTTCCTGCCCCTGTTGCTGTGCGGCTGCCTGGAAGTGGAGCAGCATCCGCCCTGGCGCGACGGCCAGTATGCGGGCAAGCGCGATCAGCAACCCTACCAGGTGCGCTTCCACAACGACCGCCTGGCCTGGAGCGCCGCCCTGACCGACCGGGCGCGGGGGCAGAACGAATACCTGCGGAGCCGGCCATGAACGGGGAGGGCGCATGCGTACCATCATCCTGAGCCTGTTGCTGCTGTGTTCCCTGCTGGCGCAGGCGGAAGTGCCGGACAAGAAGGCCAAGCCAGCCTATCCCGAGGAGCAGACCATCCTGCAGGCCGAAAAGGGCACGCCGGAGCGCGGCTACCTGTCGGCGCAGTCGGGCCGCGTGCATATGGACCGCCACTATCTGGGCCAATACGGCTCGACCGAAGGCACGGTGCTCGTGCAGCGCGGCGGCAACACCTGGCGCCTGCTGCGCAACGGGCCGCTGGCCGCGCTGAGCGGAACCCTCATCCTCGCCACGCCGCTGCTGCTGTTCGGTTTCTACTTCGCGCACGGCCCGGCGCGGCTGGAACATCCGCCGAGCGGACAGCGCCTGCAGCGCTTCGACCTGTGGGACCGCGTGGTGCACTGGGCCACCGCGATCAGCTTCCTGATCATGGCGGCGACCGGCCTCGTCATCCTGTTCGGCAAGCTGGTGCTGATGCCGTGGATGGGGCACGAAGTGTTTGCCTGGCTGGCGATCATCAGCAAGTACCTGCACAACTTCGTCGGGCCCTTGTTCATCATCTGCTCGCTCATCATGTTCGCGACCTTCCTGAAGCGGAACTTCTTCGAGCGCAGCGACTGGCTGTGGGTGCGCAAGGCGGGCGGCCTGCTGGCGCAGCAGGAAGTGCCGGCCGGCTACTTCAACGCGGGCGAAAAGCTCTGGTTCTGGCTCGGCGTCGGCGCCCTTGGCCTGGTCATGTCGATCACCGGCCTGGTGCTCGATTTCGTCGACCTCGGCCAGACCCGCTACGTGCTGCAGCTGGCGGACTATCTGCACCTGACGGGCGCCACCTTGTACATCGCCGCGGCGATGGGGCACATCTTCCTCGGCACACTGGGCACGCCCGGCACCTACGAAGGCATGCGCGACGGCATGGTGGACGAGGAGTGGGCGCGTTCCCACCATCGGCTGTGGTACGAACGGGTGAAAGGGGACAGGCCGTGAAGGCGCATGTGTCCGCCTGCCTGATGCTGGCCTTGCTGCTGGCGGCCTGCCATCGCGACGGCGCATCCGACGGCGTGCGGCAGACGCGTTTCCCCGGCCAGGTGACGGCCGGCGGCGGCACCAGCGGCGAGGTCCTGGCCAGCTCATCCAAGAAGGCGACCGACAGCAGCTATGCCGGCGGCACCCCATTCCATGGCGGCGGCATGGGAGGCAATGTCGGCGGCGCCAAGATGGGCGGCACCGTTACCGAATCGGGGCACGGGCCGTCGGGCGACACCAAGCCGCCGGCGGCCAAGACCACGCCCACCGGGCAATAGGAGAGACGGATGCGTTTGCGGATCGTGCCTCTGATGTTTGCCGTCGCCGTGGGCGCCGCCCAGGCGGCCCTGCCGCCGCCGACGCCGGCCGAAGCCGCCGCCCAGGCCGCGAAGAAGGCGGCTGCCGACGCCCAGGCGGCCCAGGACAAGCAGGCGATGCTGGCCACGATGGACACGCTGGCCGCCCGCTGGCGCAGCCGGGCCGCCGCCAACGGCTGGCCGCTGCACGCGCCCACGCCGGTCGTCACCGCCGCGGCGCCACCGGCCACCGTTGTGCCGCCGCAGGCCGTACCGAACACGAAGGGGCCGAACGCAGCGCCGCCACAGCCCTCCGCACCGAGCGGCAAAGCGCCGCCAAGCTTGGCCCCGCAGCCATCCGCAGCGGCCGGCAAGAGCTCGGCCACGCCGGCCCCGCAGCCGCCCGCGCAAGGAAAGCAGGCATGAGCGCCCAGGCCAGCCTGGCGATCGCCGTCATCATGCAGCGCCGCCGCAGCACCCATCCGTGGGCCGACGACCAGTGGGCGGCCGTGGGCGTGGTGCCGGACAATGGCGCTACCGGCGAGATCCTGCCGCTGGTGCACACGGACGAGCGCGAAGCGTATCTGGTGCCGGGTCTGGCGCTGGAACTGCATCGCGACGAGCATGACGGCTACTTCGAGAACTGCATCGCGCCCGAGGCCAAGGTCTTCGTGCAGTGGCGTTTGCACGAGGGGCGCGCGCTGCCCGTGCGCGCATCGGTCAGCTACGCGGAAGGCACGCGCATGTTCGATTCCGGCGAGAACGCCGACGGCGTCGCCATGCCCGCCGACATCCAGGCCTGGCTGATCGACTACCTGGCCGAACACTACCAGCCGCCGGTCCGGCGCAACGAGCGGCGGCATGGCTGAGGAAGCGTTTCTCGCCCGCTGGTCGCGCCGCAAGGCCGATGCCCGCGCGCGCACGGCAAAGCCCGATGCGGACGAGATCTTGCGACCGGCCGCGCAGCCGCCTGCACGCCTGAACAGCGCAACGCCGGAACCGACCGAAAACGCGTCAGACCTAGCTCACCGAACCGCGCCGCTGCCGTCCCTGGAGGATGCCTTGCGCGCGGACCCGGCGGACGATTTCGCCCCTTTCGTCGCCCGTGGCGTCGATGCGACCGTGCGCCGCGCGGCGCTGCGGGTGCTGTTCACCGACCCGCGCTTCAACGTGATGGACGGGCTGGACGTCTACATCGGCGACTACAACCAGGCCGCGCCGATCCCGCCCGCGATGCTGGCCGCGCTTGCGCACGCGCGGGCCATCCTCGCCGCGCCGGAGCAACCGGAACCGGCCGACCAAGCGGATACTCCCGATGAGTAATGAACTGCACATCAACCTGCGCCGCCTCCCCGGCGCGAACGCCCTGGCGCGCGCCGCCGCCATCGCCGCCGCGCAGGCGCTGCCGGAGCCCGATCCGGCGCCCACCGTGAGCTACCGCTCGGAAGGCCGGGTACTGGTGGCGGGCAGCGCGGCCGATGTCGCCCACTGGGCCGAGCAATTGCCGCCGCCGCTGGTGGCGAGCCTGGCTTGCGTGCGCTCCCGCGCCGACATCGAGATCGCCGGTTACCTCGGCGCCTTCGCCGTCCGCTGGCGCAGCGGCAACGCGCTGCTGGAAGGGCAGTTCGACCTGATCCTCGACCTGTGCGATCCGCCGCTGCTGGCGCGGCACACGCTCCCGCACGGCTATTTCGCGCCTGGCCAGAATGACGAGGCGCGCGCCGCCGTCATCGGCGAATTGGCCGGGATGACGGGCGTCTTCGAAAAGCCGAAGTACTTCGTCTACCGCGCGGCGCGC
>DASRUW010000124.1:0-2092 GCA_035655255.1 Telluria sp.
ATGGAGCCACGCTGAACATCCGCCTGCCGCAGAACTACCGCGATCAGACCATCGGCGCCATTGGTGCGGCTTACAAGACCGGCAACTGGACCCTGCGCGGCGGCCTGCGCGTGGCGTCGCAGGCGCTGCGTCAGGAGCTGCTGTTCGCGGTGATTCCGGCCACGCCGCGCCGGCACCTGACGGCCGGGGCGAGCTACGAGATCACGCCGCAAGACAGCGTGCACGTGGCATATGCGCATGCGTTCCGTGAGTCGATGGGCAATGCCAGCCTGCCGAACACCTCCGCCGCCATCGATACCCGCCACGCCCAGGACAACCTGGTGCTGGCCTACACCCGCCGCTTCTGAAGGCCAGGGCGGCGGGCCGATTTGCCCGACGAGGAGCCATGCCGACGCCCGACCTGCCGCCCGCCATCGACACGCCGCTCTCCGTGCGCGGCGTGTCGCTGCTCCCTTCCGACGACGCCCAGCGCCTGCGCGAGAAGCTCGCGCGCATCGTGCTGGACGAGATGTACCAGTTCGTCGCCCTGCTCGACACCGACGGCATCACCCTCGAAGTCAACCGCGCCGCCCTGCACGGCGCCGGCATCCGCCTGGAGGAAATCCAGGGCCGCCCGTTCTGGGAAGCGCGCTGGTGGCGCGTCTCGCCCGAGACCCAGGCCCTGCAGCGCGACCTGATCCGGCGCGCGGCCCAAGGTGAATTCATCCGCTGCGACGTCGAGGTCTATGGCGAAGCGGCGGGCGAACACACCATCACCATCGATTATTCCCTGCACCCCGTGCGCGACCAGGACGGCCGTATCGTCTTCCTGTTGCCCGAGGGGCGCAACATCACCGAGAAAAAGCGCGCCGAAGCGGAGATCCGACGTCTTAACCAGATCAAGAGCGACTTCTTCGCCAACGTCAGCCACGAGCTGCGCACGCCGCTGGCCCTGATCCTCGGCCCCCTCGAAGGGCTTCTCCATGCCGCCAACCTGACCGAAGGCCAGCGGCGCGACGTGGCCGTCATGCAGCGCAATGCCGGAGCCCTGCTCAGGCACGTCAACGACCTGCTCGACCTGGCCAGGCTCGATGCCGGCAAGACCGACCTCGCCTACGCCCGCGTGGACCTGTCCCGCCTGGTGCGCGAGGCGGCGGCGCACTTCGACACCCTGGCCACGCAGCGCGGACTGGCCTTCACCATCGACACCCCGCCCGTGCTGGAGGCGGAATGCGACCGCGAGAAGATCGAGCGGATCGTCTTCAACCTCCTGTCCAACGCCTTCAAGTTCACGCCCGAGGGCGGGCGCATCCAATGCACGCTCACCCGGCGCGGGCATCAGGCGATTCTCGCCGTGCGCGACAACGGCCCGGGCGTGCCGCCCGCCCTGCGCGCGGAAGTGTTCGAGCGCTTCCGCCAGGCGCAGGACGGCACCACACGCGAATTCGGCGGCACCGGCCTGGGTCTGGCGATCGCCAAGGACTTCGCCGAACTGCATGGCGGCGCCGTCACGCTGGACGAGGCGCCCGGTGGCGGCGCGCTGTTCGAAGTCACGCTGCCGCTGTCCGCTCCGGCCGGCACCGGGATCCTGGCCCAGCCAGCGCCGCGCGACGCTCCCGCGCCGGCGCTGGTCGCGCAGGCGGAACCGCTCGCCGCGCTCCCCCAGCCGGCGCCGGACGGGCGTCCGCTGGTGCTGGTCGCGGAGGACAACCCGGACATGTTGCGCTTCATCGCCGGACTGCTCGGCGAGGACTACCGCGTGGCCTGCGCGGGCGACGGCGCCGAGGCCCTGTCCCGCGCCCGCGCCGAGCCGCCCGACCTGCTGGTGACGGACCTGATGATGCCCAGCCTGGGCGGCGACCGGCTGGTCGACGCCATGCGCCAGGATCCGGCGCTGGCCCACGTGCCGGTGCTGGTGCTGTCGGCGATAGCGGACGAAGGCCTGCGCCTGCGCCTGCTCTCGTCGCTGGTGCAGGACTATCTGGTCAAGCCGTTCTCCGCCCAGGAACTGCGCATCCGCGTGCGCAACCTGATGATGATGAAGCGCACCCGCGACGCCCTGCAAAGCGAGCTGGCGAGCCAGAACGAGGATCTCGCCCAGCTGGCCGCCAAG
>DASRUW010000125.1:0-3616 GCA_035655255.1 Telluria sp.
GCATCTCGTCGGTCGACCTGGTGGTCGCCGTCAGCGCGGCCGGTGGTCTCGGCTCCTTCGGCGCGCATCACCTCGATGCGGCCGGCATCCGGGACACCGCGGCCGCCATCCGCGCGCGGACCGGGCGCCCGTTCGCATTCAATCTATGGGTGCCGCTGGACGGGACCGACGAGCCGGCCGGCGCCGGCGCGGACTTCGAGCGCGGCGCGGACTTGCTGGAGCCCTTCTTCCGCGAGCTTGGCGTGGCGCGGCCGGCGCCGCCGCCCCGCTTCACCCCGCCCTACGCCGAACAGGTGGAAGCCGTGCTGGCAGCCCGCCCGGCCGTGTTCAGCTTTGTGTTCGGCATTCCGGACGCCGACGTGCTGCGGCGCTGCCGTGAACTGGGCATCTCGACGCTGGGGACGGCGACGTCGGTCGACGAGGCGCGCGCGCTGGCCGCGGCCGGCGTGGACATGATCGTGGCCAGCGGCTTCGAGGCGGGCGGGCATCGCGTTTCCTTCCTCAAGCGACCGGAGGATTCGTTGGCTGGCACGCTGTCGCTGGTACCACAGATTGTCGACGCGGTGCGGGTGCCGGTGCTTGCCGCCGGTGGCATCGCGGACGGGCGCGGCATCGCGGCGGCCATGATGCTGGGCGCGCAGGGCGTCCAGATCGGCACCGCCTTTCTCGCCTGCCGCGAATCGAACGCCGGTGACGCGCACCGGCGCATGCTGTTCAGCCCAGCGGCGCGCGAGACGGCGCTGACGCGCGCGTTCAGCGGCCGGCTGGCGCGCGGCATCCGCAACCGCATGCTGGCCGAACTGGAGCCGCACGCCGGCCGGGTCGCGCCGTATCCGATCCAGAACTGGCTCACCGGACAACTCAAGCGCGCGGCGCGCGAACAGGAGCGGCCGGACTTGATGTCGTTGTGGTGCGGGCAGTCCGCGGGGCTGCTGGCGCATCGCGACGCGGCCTCCCTCATGTCCGCGCTGGTGGCCGACACCAGCCGCCTGCTGGCCGGAGCCGGCTGACCGGAGCGCCATGTTAGGATCGCCGGTCACCGTACTCCGAGCGCATCCGCCATGTCCGACCTGTTGATCGATCTGAACCGCAAACCCGTCCTGGGTTCCCTCATCCGCGCCCTCGGCCTGCCCAATCCGCCCGTGCTGGCGCGGGCCTCCGGCGCTTACGAGGAACAGCCTTTCCTCGGCAAGTCCTGCGTGCTGCTGCGGATCGCGGGCGGCTATGCCTCCGAGCGCCTGGCGGAAGCCCTCTCGCGCGGCGGGGCTGCGGCCGAGGAGGATCGCATCGACGTGCTGGTGCTGGACGCGACCGCCTGCCGCGGCAGCGGCGGCCTGCGCGCCCTGTACGACGGACTGCATACGATGCTGCCCCGCCTCGGGCGCAACGCACGCGTGCTGGTCGCCGCCGCGCCGCCGTCCGCGGCATCGGACGTGGTGGCGGCGGCAGCGGCGCGCGGCGTGGAAGGCTTCGTGCGTTCGCTGGCGAAGGAACTGGGCCGGCGCGGCGCGACCGCCAACCTGGCCTACGTCGAGGCCGACGCGGCGGACCGGCTGGAGGGCGTCGTGCGCTTCTTCTGCGGCCCGCAGTCGGCCTATGTCACCGGTCAGGCCGTGCGCGTGAGCGCCGCCGCGCGCGCGGCGCGCGCCCAACCGCTGACGGACACGCTGGCCGGAAAGACGGCCCTGGTCACCGGCGCGGCCCGCGGCATCGGCCTGGCCATCGCCGAACGCCTGGCGCAGGAGGGCGCCCATGTGGTCAGCGTCGACGTGGCGCCGGCCGAAGAGGAGTTGCGCGCCGCCTGCACCCGCCTGGGCGGGACGCCGCTGGTGATGGATATCTCGGGCGAGGACGCTCCCGCCAGGCTGGCGGCCTACCTGCGCGACACGCGCGGCGGCGTGGACGTGGTGGTGCACAACGCCGGCATCACGCGCGACCGTTCGCTGGCCAAGATGAGCGAGCGCGAATGGGAAGCGGTCATCGCCATCAACTTCAGCGCCCCCGCCGCCATCGACGCGGCGCTGATCGGCGGCGGCGTGCTGCGCGACGAAGGGCGGATCGTCTGCCTGTCCTCGATCAGCGGCATCGCCGGGAACTTCGGCCAGGCCAACTACGCCGCCTCGAAGGCCGCACTGATCGGCTACGTGGCGGCGCAGGCGCCGCGCCTGGCCGCGCGCGGCATCGCCATCAACGCGGTGGCGCCGGGCTTCATCGAAACGGCCATGACCCGCAAGATCCCGTTCATGACGCGCGAATTCGGCCGCCGCCTGAACTCCCTGCAGCAGGGCGGCACGCCGCGCGATGTCGCCGAACTCGTGACCTTCCTGTCCACGCCCGCCGCCTGCGGCATCAGCGGTCAGACGATCCGCGTTTGCGGCCAGGCGATGCTGGGCGCCTAGGACCCGACCAGCGTCAGGCTGCGCGCGCGGCCGGCGCTCTGATTGGCGATCTGGAAGATGCCGACCAGCCGCGCCAGCTCCGCCGCCTGCTCCTGCATGGCGCCGGCCGCCGCCGCGGCCTCCTCGACCAGAGAGGCGTTCTGCTGGGTTGCCTCGTCCATCTGCGTGATGGCCGTGTTGACCTGTTCGATACCGGCCGTCTGCTCGCCGGTGGCGGCCGTGATTTCGGCCATGATGTCCGCGACGCGCTTGATGCTGTCCACGATCTGCGTCATCGTGCTTCCCGCCTGGTCCACCTGGCGGGCGCCGTCCTGCACCTTGCCCACCGAGTCGTCGATCAGCGCCTTGATCTCCTTGGCCGCGGCCGCCGAGCGCTGCGCCAGGTTGCGCACTTCGGATGCCACCACCGCGAAACCGCGTCCCTGCTCGCCCGCGCGTGCCGCTTCGACCGCCGCGTTCAGCGCCAGGATATTGGTCTGGAAGGCGATGCCGTCGATGACGCCGATGATGTCCACGATCTTGTTCGACGACTGGTTGATCGAATCCATCGTCTGGACCACCTCGGCCACCACGCCGCCGCCGCGCACGGCGAGCTCGGACGCGGCCTGCGCCAGCGAATTGGCCTGGCGCGCGTTGTCCGCGTTCTGGCGCACGGTGGACGTCAGTTGCTCCATCGACGAGGCGGTTTCCTCCAGCGAGCTGGCCTGGTTCTCGGTGCGGCCGGACAGGTCCAGGTTCCCGCTCGCGATCTGGGCGGAGGCGGTGGCGATGGTGTCGGTGCCCGCGCGTACCCGCGCCACGATCCCGGCCAGGCTGCCCTGCATCGAGCGCAGCGCCGTCATCAGGCGGCCCATCTCGTCCTCGCTCCTGACTTTTACCTCGAACGCCAGGTTGCCGCCGGCGATGGCTTCGGCGGTTTGGATCGCCTCGTCCAGCGGCTCGGAGATCGCGCGGATCAGGAACACCCCGACGACCGCCGCCAGCACCAGTCCCAGCGCCATGCCCGCGATGCAGACGTTACGCACCAGGTGATATTCCGCCACCGAATCCTCATAGGCCTGGCGCGACACGTCCTGCTGCAGCCGCATCAGCGCGTCGATATTGCTCCGCACCCCTTCGAACAGCGTGCGGACCCTCCCGTGCAGAAGTACGATCGCAGTCTCCCTGTCGCCGTCGCGCAGCGCCTTCACCGTGGGCATCAGCGCGTCCGTCAGGAA
>DASRUW010000126.1:0-6035 GCA_035655255.1 Telluria sp.
CTTCGAGCACATGATGTTCAACGGCTCGAAGCACTACGGGCCCAAGATGTTCGACCGCACCATGGAAGCCAAGGGCGGCTCCAACAACGCCTACACCAGCAACGACCTTACCGTGTACCAGGACTGGTTCCCGGCCAGCTCGCTGGAGACCATCTTCCAGCTCGAGTCCGACCGCGTGGCCCACCTGTCGATCGACCCGAAGATGGTCGAGAGCGAGCGCGGGGTGGTGCTCTCCGAGCGCAGCACGGGCCTGGAGAACTCCAACTACCGCATGCTCAACGAAGAGGTGAACGGCGCCGCCTTCCGCGCCCACCCGTATTCCTGGCCGGTGATCGGCTTCGAGTCCGACATCAAGGCCTGGACCCAGGACGACCTGGCGCGCTACTTCAAGACCTACTACGCGCCGAACAACGCCGTCTCCGTGATCGTGGGCGACGTCAAGTTCGACCAGGTCAAGGCGCTGGCCACGCGCTACTTCGCGGCGATTCCGAAAGGCCCCCTGCCCGCCGCAGTGCGCACCGTGGAGCCGGAACAGAAAGGCGAGCGCCGCGTGTTCGTGGCCAAGGCCTCGGCCACCTCGCCCAACCTGATGGTCGCCTACAAGGTGCCGGCCGCCGGCGCCGCCGACTATTACGCGCTGGACGTGCTGCAGTCGATCCTGGCGGGCGGACGCACCTCGCGCCTGTACCAGGCCCTGGTCGAAACCCAGCTCGCCACCTCGGTCGGCGCGGACAGCATGGACGGCTTCGATCCCGGCCTGCTGTACCTGACCGCGGTCGCGGCCGGGAAGACCAGCGCGGCCAAGCTGGAACAGGCGCTGCTGGCCGAGGTGGACCGGCTGGTGCGCGACGGCGTCACCGAAGAGGAGCTGCAGAAGGTGAAGAACCAGAAGCTGGTCAACCTCTACCGCCAGCAGGAAACCATCAACGGCAAGGCCCAGCAGCTGGGCAACTACGAGGTGTTCTTCGGCGGTTGGCGGAAAGCCTTCGAGGCGCCGGACGCCTACCGCAAGCTGACCACCGCCGACATCCAGCGGGTGGCGGCGACCTACCTGATCAAGGCGCACCGCACCGTGGGCGTGCTGGCCGCCAAGGAGGAATAAGACATGCATACCATACCCACGCTCCCGTCACTCCCGCGCACGCGGGAGCCCCTGGTGCGCGGCGCCGCCGCTACAGTCAACGCTTGCCACCCGCAACCGGCCAGTGGTCCCCGCCTGCGCGGGGATGACGGGTTGGCGGTGCGCGGCCTGCGCGCCCTGATGTTGGCCGGCGCACTGACAGCGAGCGCCGCCCAGGCGGCCGACTTCCGCCTGCCCGCCTTCGAGACGGCCACGCTGCCGAACGGCCTGACCGTCTACCTGATGGAGCGTCACGAGGTGCCGCTGGTGGCGGTGCGCGCCGTGGTCAAGGCCGGCGCCGTCAACGACGCGCGCCAGGCCGGCCTGGCCGACCTGACCGGCGACGCCCTCCTGCTCGGCACAACCCATCACAGCAAGGCGCAGATCGACGAGGCCTTCGACTTCCGCGGCGCGACCCTGGCCGAGGCGACCAGCCCGGACGCCTCCACCATCGCCGCCAGCTTCAAGCGCGAGGACGGCGCGGCCCTGCTGCCGCTGTTCGCCGAGGTGGTGCAGCAGCCCTCCTTCGACCAGCAGGAACTGGCCAAGCTCCAGGCGCGCAAGGTCAACGAGCTGAAACAGGCCAAGGAGCGTCCGCGCAGCGTGGTGCTGAACTACTACCGCGCCATGCTGTACGGCGCCGCCCCCTACGCCAATCCGCCGGCCGGCACCACGGCCGCGATGACGGCGCTGACCCAGGCCGACGTGAAGTCCTTCCACCAGCGTTTCTACCGCCCGGACAACGCCGCGCTGGTCGTGGTGGGCGACTTCAAGGCCGCCGGCATGAAGGCCCAGCTGGCCGCCCTGTTCGGGTCGTGGCAGGCCGCCGGGCCCGCCCCCGCGGCCCAGGACAACGGCCGGCCGTCCGCGCCCAAGGCGCGCGTGTGGCTGGTGGATAAGCCGGATGCGACCGAAACCACGTTCATGATCGGCGGCCCCGGCATCGCCCGCAACGACCCGGACTACGTGCCGCTGCAGGTGCTCAATACGGTGCTGGGCGGACGCTTCACGTCCTGGCTGAACGACGAGCTGCGCGTGAACTCGGGCCTGACCTACGGCGCGCGCAGCGAATTCATGCCGCTGACGCAAAGCGGCGTGTTCGCCATCTCCAGCTTCACCGCCCTGCCGAAGACGGAAGCGGCGCTGGACCTGGCGCTCAAGACCTACCAGCGCCTGTGGGACAAGGGCATCGACGCGGCCACGCTGGAATCGGCCAAGGCCTACGTCAAGGGCCAGTTCCCGCCGCGCTTCGAGACCAGCGCCCAACTGGCCGGCCTGCTCGGCGAAATGTACGTGGCCAAGGTGGACCGCGCGCAGATCGACAACTTCATGCGCGACGTGGACAGCCTGACCCCGGCCCGCGCCAAGGAGCTGACGGCGCGCCACTTCCCGCGCCAGAACCTGCAGATGGTCCTGATCGGAAAGGCCGAGGCGATCCGCAAGATCGCCGCGAAATACGGCGCGGTCACGGAGCTCGAGATCGGCGCCGACGGATTCCAGCCGAAGTAAGCGGGCCGAAAAAAGACAAAGGCCGTCCCCGCATGCGCGGGCGACGGCCTTGTTGCATGCGATGGGCTTACTGCGCGGTGCGTGCGATAGCGCTCAATTATTTGAACGACTGCAACGCGTACCAGGCGACCGTGACGCCGATGGTCAGGCCGAGCGCGAGCGCGGCCTGGACCTTGCGCGAGGCCAGCGCGGACTGGCGGCCGAGGTAGATCTTGTTGTGTAAGGAAGTGCCCATGATGCTGCTCCTCTGGTGGTGCGACGACGAAAAACTTGAACCGTTGAGTTGATTATAGAAAGCGTTTGTGACCGCACTGTGTGATCTTGCGCACAAACGCACATGTTGTATCCCAAAAGCAACGGAATGACAGGGGTGTAGCGAGCGCCGGGAGCAAAACGGCGCTGCTAGGATCGAAACCAGAGCGATCAACGCAGGAGCGTCACCATGAATCAGCAGAAGCAGCGCCCGAAGCCGGGCGAGACCGGGGCCTGGATGGACGAGCCGGACATCGGCAGCGGCGAGAAGACGCCGGGCGAACACGAGACGGACGCCATCGTGCGCAGCGTTCCTTCCAACCGCCCGCCCGCGCCGGGGCAGGCGGACTCCCAAGCGCAGCGGGAGCCGCGCTCCTGACCGCTCTTAAGCCTTGATCGGAGCCGGCGCGATGGTCGGCTCGCGCACCGGCGAATGTTCCGGATGGTCTTCGTCGTCCGGGTCGGTCGACGGGGGCGTGGTCGGCGCCTGGGTCGGCGGCGGAATCTCGGGGTCCGGGGTCTGGTGCGCGTACTTCATGGGTTGCCCTTTCAACAAAACCTCGTCAAAGCCCACCATACCGCGCCTGTCCGCGGCACGGCGCGGCATTGCTGTCAGGTGATGACGAGATCGGAACAGGGATAGGCCACGCAGGGCAGGAACCAGCCTTCGGCGCGCTCCTCGCGCGACACGCCGGGCCACTCGATCCGGTAGCGGACGGCACCTGCGGCCAGCTGGCGCAGGCAGGTGCGGCAGGTGCCGTTGCGGCAGGAATTGGGCAGCGCCACGCCGGCCTCTTCCGCGGAAAGCAGGACGGGCCGGTCGGCGTCGGCATCGAAGCCGGCGCCGCTGCGGGCGAGCGTGACGCGGTGGGTTGGCATTCCCGCATTGTAGCGGGCCTTACTCGTCCACATCCGGTCCCACGTTGATGGCCGCGTAGGCGCGCTGCACGGCGATCGCTTCGCGGCTGCCCTTGCCGTACATGTCCTCGGCCGTGGCCAGCACCTTGCGCCGCGCGTCGGCGTAGTTGGTGATGAAGGTGAAGCGCGTGCTCGCCGCGCGGAACCAGATCCGGTAGGCCTTTTCCAGGCCGATGCCGCTCATCGCCGCCGGCGACCTGGTGAGGTACTTGCTGTAGTAGTCGGAATCCGGCGCCGCGTTCGAGCCCTGGGCCAGGAAGTAGAACATGCGGTTGTTCGGGCCGCTGCTGTAGTGGACGTCGAGCTTCTTCAGCCCGCTGCTCCAGGCGTCCGGGCTGGCGTTGTCGAGCGACGGCTTGTACATGTAGCGCAGCGGCGTGCCGGTCTTGCTGATTTCCTTGCCCAGCACCCAGTCGTTGCCGAGGGCGGGAATCGACGCGCCGGTGCCGCCCGCGCGCGCGTAGGCCTCCACCACTTCGCCGCCGATGTCGGAGTTCGACTCGTTCAAGCCGCCGGATTCGCCGAAGTACAGCAGGTTGGAGGTGGCGGCCGTCACGCCGTGCGACATCTCGTGCCCGATCACGTCGATCGCACCGAGGCTGTTGAACTGGTTGCCGTCGCCGATATACATGCACTTGCAGGAGTCGTCGTAGTAGGCGTTGTCGTAGGCCGTGTTCACGTGGGCCGCGATGAAGGTGGCCGTGTCCTTGCCATCCAGGGAGTGCCAGCCGAGCGTGTTGCGCAGCATGTCGTAGGTGTTCATCATGCCCCACATGGCGTTGACGGCGGCGGTCTGGCCGTTGGCGTCGGTGGTGCTGCCGCCCGGGAGGAACTGCTTGCCGTCGCCCCAGGTGTTGCTGGCGTTGGTGTAGATCTCGCCCGCCTTGGCGGTGTGGTTGGCATTGGTGACGGCCAGCGCGCCGTAGGCCCCGCCGCTGCCGCGCGTGGGGTCGAGCAGCTGGTAGCCGCGGCCGTCGCGCGCGGCCGCCAGCGGCACGTCGCCGTTGTACTGGCTGTGGCCCACGCCCGTCTCGGCCGCCGGAGCGGCCGTCTGCAGCGCGTTCCACTGTTCCAGCACGCGGCCGTCGACCGCGCTCACCAGGGTATCGCGGTAGAGCGGGCGGTCGTTGACGACGAAACGGGTGCGCACCAGCCAGGCCAGCTCGTAGCCGGCCACCACATCCTCCACGTCGAAGGCATTGAGCTGCGCATCCGGCTTGTCGGCCGCCTCGGCGCGGCGCCGGGTGCGGACCTGGGGATAGATCACCAGCTCCGCCGCGGGCGGCGTCACGCTCAGGTGCGGCGCGGCCAGCTGGCGCGTGACGGCGGCGATGGCGGCCGCAGCGCTCTGCCTGGGCCGGACCGAGAAGTCCTTGGCGGCCAGGTTGGCGCTCCCCTTGCCGAGCCCCGCGCGGCGGTCGGCCACGGAGCTGCCGACGATCGCGCCGGCGGCATTCACTTCCAGCACCGTCTCCGAGCCGAAGATGGGCACGCCCTTGTAGGTGTGCGCCAGGCGCACGACGCTCGTGCCTTCCACGCCCGGATGGTGCCGGGCCACGCGGTAGCCGTGATCCGGGTCCAGGCCGAGCGCGGCGCGGCCGGCGGCCAGGCGCGCGATCAGCTCGGCGTCGGGAATGGGGCTCTGGACGCGAGGACCGCTCATCATCTGCCCCGCCTGCGCGGAAGCGGCAACGGCGGCGGCGAGCACGGCGGACGACACGGTGTGCGAGGGCGACATGGGAACCTCCAGCGGCGGTGGACGATCCCCGCACTGTCGCGCACGTGCCCACTGTCAACATTGCGACAACGCAAGCGTTCAGCGGAACACGTATTTGCTCGAGGTCTGGTAGAGCTCGCCGGGGCGCAGGATCACGCTCGGGAACGCCGGATGGTTGGGCGAGTCGGGAAAGTGCTGGGCTTCCAGGCACAGGCCGCCCCAGCGCGGAAAACCCTGGGTACCGTCGAGGAAGTTCCCGCTGTAGAACTGGACGCCCGGCTCCTCGGTGTACAGCTCCAGCACGCGTCCGGAGACGGGGTCGCTCACCCGCGCCGCCAGGCGCATGCGGCGCCGCGCCGTGTCGCCCAAGCCGTCGAGCTCGGCGGACAAGGTGCCGGGAGCGTCGTCCATGGCCTCGCGCGGCCCGCCGCCGGCGGCGGCAATCCCACCGCCGACGCCTCCCGCTCCCGCCGCCGGAGCACCCGCCCCGGCCATGCTGCCGGTGAGGCCATCCAGCTC
>DASRUW010000127.1:0-9737 GCA_035655255.1 Telluria sp.
CTTCGGCCGTGCCGAGGAAGACGCTGCGCAGGATCAGCCCGGTGACGCTCTCCGGGTAGGCCTGGCTATAGGCCAGCCCCAGCGTTGCGCCCCAGGAGCCGCCGAAGACCAGCCATTGCTCGATACCGAGGAACTGGCGCAGGGTCTCGATGTCCTCGACGAGATGGGCGGTGGTGTTGGCGCGGGTTTCGCCCAACGGCGTCGAGCGGCCGCAGCCGCGCTGGTCGAAGCTGACGATGCGCCAGGCCGCCGGGTCGAAGAAGCCGCGGTACAGGGGCGACGAACCGGCGCCGGGGCCGCCATGCAGGATCAGGACCGGGATGCCGGCAGGGTTGCCGGCTTCTTCCCAATACAAGGTATGGATGTCGTCGGCTTCGAAAAAGCCGCTGCGGTTGGTCTCTGCCGGTGGATATGGCTTCACGTTGCACTTTCGTCATGCTGGTCACCCCTGCTTGCGCGGGAATGACGGGGGCTTTTCCCGCCCTGTTCGCCGCATAGTCTACAGGCAAGACCGCCGATAATGGTCACCATCAACATTGGAGTGGTCACATGGCGGCGGACGACAGCGACGCAGAACGGACAGAACCAGCGTCAGCCAAGCGGCTGGAGCAGGCGCGCGAAGAAGGCGACGTGCCCCGGTCGCGGGAACTGGCCACCTTTTCCGTTCTCATGACCGCCGGCGCCGGCCTGTGGCTCACCGGCGGCGCGCTGGCGCGCAAGCTGTCCGCCATGCTCAGCTCGGGGCTGGCCCTGACGCGCGACCAGGTCTACAACCCCGACGTCCTGATCACCCGCATCGGCCAGGATATCGGCGGGGTCATGCTGGCTTGCCTGCCGCTGGCCGGCGCCATCATGCTGGTCGCGCTGGCGTCGCCGCTGCTGATCGGCGGCTGGCTGTTCAGCCCCAAGGCCTTCATGCCCAACTTCATGAAGCTCAATCCCATGCGCGGGCTGGCCAATCTCGTGTCCACCAACGCCCTGGTCGAGCTGCTCAAGGCGGTGGTCAAGACCATCGTCGTCGGCGCGGTCGCTTATTTCGTCGTCATGAGCCAGAAGGAGGCCGTGTTCGGCCTGGCCGTGGAACCGGTGCGGGTCGGCGCCGCCCACCTGGTCGACTTGCTCGGCATGGCCTTCCTGCTGATCGTGGGCGGCCTCGGTTTCGTCGCCGCCATCGACGGCCCGTATCAGGTCTGGCACTACGCGAACAAGCTGAAGATGACGCGCCAGGAAGTGATCCAGGAATCGAAGGAATCCGACGGTAACCCTCAGGTGAAGGGCAAGATCCGCCAGATGCAGCGCGAGATCGCCAAGCGCCGCATGATGGCCAACGTTCCGACCGCCGACGTGGTGGTCACCAACCCGACCCACTTCGCCGTCGCGCTGAAATACAGCGAGGGGCAGCGCGGCGCTCCGCGCGTGGTGGCCAAGGGCACGGACGAAGTGGCCGCCAAGATCCGCGAGATCGCGAAGGAACACAAGGTGGCCCTGCTCGAAGCGCCGGCCCTGGCCCGTGCGCTTTACAAGCACACCGACATCGACGACGAGATTCCGGAAGCCCTGTATTCGGCCGTGGCCGAAGTGCTGGCCTACGTCTTCCAGCTGCGGAACTACATGAAGCACGGCGGCTTCCATCCGGACCGTCCGAACGCCAGCAAGCTGCCGGTGCCGCCGGAGATGGACCCGTTCAACCCGGCCTCCCAGGCCAACCCCGATTCGAATAACGGAGCGATGCAATGAAACTCCCGCCCTGGCTAGCCGGCCTGCTCGGCAACGGCACCAGCAAGGCGCTGGCCGCGCCTATCCTCATCGTCCTGCTGCTGACGATGATGGTGCTGCCGCTGCCGGCCTTCGTGCTCGACCTGTTCTTCACCTTTAACATCGCGCTGTCCGTGATCGTGCTGCTCACCAGCCTGTACACGGTCAAGCCGCTCGACTTCATGGCCTTCCCGGCGATCCTGCTGGTGTCGACCATGCTGCGCCTGTCCCTGAACGTCGCCTCCACCCGCGTGGTGCTCACCGAGGGCCACACCGGCGGCAGCGCGGCCGGCAAGGTGATCGAAGCCTTCGGCCACTTCCTCATCGGCGGCAACTACACGGTCGGTATCGTGGTGTTCGTGATCCTCACCATCATCAACTTCACCGTGGTGACCAAGGGCGCGGGCCGCATCGCCGAAGTGGGCGCGCGCTTCGCATTGGACGCGATGCCCGGCAAGCAGATGGCGATCGACGCGGACTTGAACGCGGGCCTGATCGGCGAGGCCGACGCGCGCCGCCGCCGCACCGAAGTGGCGCAGGAAGCGGAGTTCTACGGCGCCATGGACGGTGCCTCCAAATACGTGCGCGGCGACGCCGTGGCCGGCATCATGGTCACCATCATCAACGTGGTGGGCGGCCTGGTGATCGGCATGGTCCAGCACGACATGGGCTTTTCGGACGCGCTCAAGAACTACACCCTGCTCGCCATCGGCGACGGCCTGGTGGCGCAGATTCCTTCGCTGGTGATCTCCACCGCGGCCGGCGTGGTCGTCTCGCGCGTGGCGAGCGACCAGGACGTGGGCGCCCAGCTGGTGTCGCAGCTGTTCGCCAAGCCGCAGGTGCTGTACATCACGGCCGGCATCCTGGGCGGCATGGGCATCATTCCCGGCATGCCGAATCTCGTGTTCCTGCTGCTGGCCGCCATCCTGTCCGGCACGGCCTACCTGATCTCCAAGCGCCAGCGCCAGCAGGCCGCCGCCGCCGAAGCGGAGGCGACCAAGCCGGCCGCGGCCGCCGCCACCGGCGAGCAGGAAGAAGCGAGCTGGCAGGACGTCATGTCGGTCGACACTCTCGGCCTGGAAGTGGGCTACCGCCTGATTCCGCTGGTGGACAAGACCCAGGGCGGCGAACTGCTCAAGCGGATCAAGGGCATCCGCAAGAAGTTCGCGCAGGAGGTGGGCTTCCTCGCGCCGCCGGTGCACATCCGCGACAACCTGGAACTGAAGCCCTCGGCCTACCGCATCACCCTGAAGGGCGTGGAAGTGGGCGCGGGGGAAGCGGTCAACGGCCAGTACCTGGCGATCAATCCGGGCATGGCGACCGGCTCGCTGCCGGGCCTCGTCACCACCGATCCCGCTTTCGGCCTGCCCGCGACCTGGATCGAGGCCGGCTTGCGCGACGAGGCGCAGGCCATGGGCTACACCGTGGTCGATGCCGGCACGGTGATCGCGACCCACCTGAACCATCTGATTACGCTGCATGCGTCCGAGCTGCTGGGGCGCGTGGAAGTGCAAGCGCTGCTGGACCATCTGGCGAAAGAGTCGCCCAAGCTGATCGAGGATCTGGTGCCGAAGGTCGTGTCGTTGTCGACGCTGCAGAAGGTGCTGCAAAACCTGCTGGCCGAAGGCGTGCACATTCGCGACATGCGGACCATCATCGAGACCTTGAGCGAATTCGCGGGCGTGATCACGGACCCGACCGAGCTGACGGCGCAGGTGCGCATCGCGCTGGGCCGGGCGATCGTGCAGCAGCTGTTCCCGGGCACGAACGAGCTGTCCGTCATGACCCTCGACAATCGCCTCGAGCGGCTGCTGTTGCAGGCCATGGTGGGCGGGAACGACGTGGCGGGGATCGAGCCGGGGCTGGCCGATACGATCGTGCAGCAGACCACGGCGGCGGCGGCGCAGCAGGAGCAGATGGGGCTCACGCCGGTGCTGGTGGTGCCGGGGCAGCTGCGCACCTTGCTGTCGCGTTTCCTGCGCCGCGGACTGCCGCAGCTCAAGGTCCTGTCGCACAACGAGATTCCGGAGACGAAGACGATCCGCGTCACCAACCTGGTCGGCGCCGCCGCCTGACGCGGGGGAGCAACCGCCGTCATCCCCGCGTAAGCGGGGACCCCTGGTAGAGAGAAACGAGGTGCAAATTGCTGTGTCTTAAATCCGAAGCGCAGGGGTCCCCGCTTGCGCGGGGATGACGGCGGGTTAGAGGATGGAGGGGTACAAATCCTCCCAGCGGGGATTCATTTTCTGAATCAGTTCGATCTTCCAGTCGCGGCGCCATTTCTTGAGCTGTTTTTCGCGCACGATGGCTTCGCGGATCTCGGAATGGATCTCGTACCACACCAGCCGTTTGAGCACGAACTCCTTGGTGAAACCTTCCACCACTCCTAGCCGGTGTTGTGAAATTCGTCGAACAAGGTCTGACGTCACGCCGATATACAGCGTGCCATACCGGCGATTGGTGACGATGTAGACGTATCCGCCCATCCCCCGATCTTGAGCGAAAGCGATTTCGTCAACCTGCGCCGCCTCAGAATAGCCCGCCTTTCCCTCCCTTTTTCCCCCCTTCAATTAGCTGGTCGCTCGTCAATAATGATTCCATCAGAGGAGTCTTGCGATGAACGTCAAAAAATTTACTGCACCAACGGCCCGTGAAGCGCTGCGCAAAGTGCGCGACGCGCTCGGTCCCGATGCCGTGATCCTGTCGAACCGTCCGGTGGACGGCATCGTGGAGATCCTGGCCCTCGCCAGCGACGACGTGGCCTCGATCGCCTCTCCCGCCCCCACCAGCGAGATGGCCCAGCCCCGTCCCCAGCTCGACGTGACGCCGGAACCGGCCTATACGCCGCCGCCTCAGCCGCAGCGCCCGACCCGCCCCGTCTTCGCCCAGGTGTTTCAGCCCGAGCCCGAGCTCGAATCCGCGCCTGCGCCCGCGCCGGTGCGCGCCACCGCCCCGGCCCCGGACGTCGGCCTGCAAGCCCAGATGGCCGCGATGATGCAGGCCGCCATTGCGCAGGCGCGCGAATCGGCCGCTGCCGAAATCACCGGCATGATGAACGAGCTGCGCGCCATGCGCGGCATGATGGAAACCCAGCTCGCCGAAATCGCCTGGTCCTCCACCCAGCAGCGAGAGCCGCAAAAGACCGCCGTGCTGCGCGACCTGCTCTCGGCCGGCTTCTCGCCCAGCCTGGCCCGCTACCTGACCGACAAGCTCCCGGCCGGCAAGGATGCCGCCGCCAGCCTCGCCTGGGTCAAGACGGTCCTGGGCCGCAACCTGTCCACCCTGGCCAACGAAGACGAAATCCTGGACCAGGGCGGCGTGTTCGCCCTGGTCGGCCCGACCGGCGTCGGCAAGACCACCACCACCGCCAAGCTGGCCGCCCGCGTCGTCATGCGCCACGGCCCGGACAAGCTGGCCCTGATCACCACCGACGCCTATCGTATCGGCGCCCACGAGCAGCTGCGCATCTACGGCAAGATCCTCGGCGTGATGGTCCACTCGGTGAAGGACGAAGCGGACCTGCGCATCGCCCTCAAGGAACTGCGCAACAAGCACACGGTGCTGATCGACACGGTCGGCGTGTCGCAGCGCGACCAGATGGTGACCGAGCAGGTGGCCATGCTGGCCGACGCCGGCACCGAGGTGAAGCGCCTCCTGTGCCTGAACGCCACCTCCACCAACGACACCCTGCACGAAGTGGTGCGCGCCTATCAGGGCAGCGGCCTGGCCGGCGTCATCATGACCAAGCTCGATGAAGCGGCCTCCATCGGCAACGTGCTGGACGTGGTGATCCGCCAGAAGCTGCAGATGTTCTACGTCTCGAACGGCCAGCGCGTGCCGGAAGACCTGCACCTGGCCGACCGCGGCTACCTCATCGACCGCGCCTTCAAGCACAAGCGCGATGTCCAGTACACGGACGACGAACTCCCGCTGCTGGTGGCCCACGCCGGCATGGACCGCTCGCTGCGCGAGGTGCAAATTGGCTAACTTCGATTTCGACCAGGCCGAAGGCCTGCGCCGGATGCTGGCGGGGCCCAAGCCCCGCATCGTCACCTTCCTGTGCGCGACGCCCGCTGACGACAAGGGTGCCATGCTGGTCAACCTCGGCGCCTCGCTGGTGCGCTCCGGCGGCGACGTGCTGCTGGTGGACGCCTGCGAACGCGAATACGGCGTGGCCCGCCGCCTGGGCGTGGACAAGAGTCCGAGCCTGGTCCATGTCGCGCGCCAGGAGTGTGGCTTGAATCAGACGATCAACGCCGCCCCGCAGGGATTCACCGTCGCCAGCCTGACCCGCGGCAGCCGCGGCGCGCTCTCGGCCGACGAGGGCCGGCGCCTGGCCAAGACCTTCGCGGTGCTTGTCAAGCAGGCCGGCATCGTCATCGTCGACGGCGAGCTGTCCGACGACGACAGCTTCCCGGTGCCGATCATGGGCAGCTCCGAAATCGTGGTCCAGGTGGGCACCAGCGCCGCCTCGATCAAGGCTGCCTACGCCCTGATCAAACGTGTGTCCATGGCCTACGGCCGCCGTCCTTTCGGCCTCTTGGTCACCGGCGCCACCGAAGCCGAGGCGAAGGTGGTTTACAATAATATGGCAACTGCGGCAAGCAGGTATCTGGCAGTACAACTGACTTCCATGGGTTCGGTCCCCGCCGACGAATACTTACACCGGGCGGCGCGCCTGGGCCGGGCCGTGGTCGATGCGTTTCCGCTGGCGGGGGCGTCGGTGGCATTCCGGCGGCTGGCGGGACGTTTTGCGCTGTCGGGCATGCCGGGCCGCTCCGGGGGGACTTCCCATCTGGGCGCATAATCGACAACAATAGGACATGTACACAGCCAAAGGGAAAGCGGACAAGGACCATCTGCTGACGGAGCATATGCCGTTGGTGAAGCGTCTTGCCCACCATATGAAGGCGAAGCTTCCCCCCAGCGTGGAAGTGGACGATCTCGTGCAGGCCGGGATGATTGGCCTGCTCGACGCGATCAACCGCTACGAGGAGACCCACGGCGCCCAGTTCGAGACCTACGCCGTGCTGCGCATCCGCGGCGCCATGCTCGACGAACTGCGCAACAGCGACTGGCTGCCGCGCTCCATGCGCCAGAACATGCGCAAGATCGAGACAGCCATGGCCACGCTCCAGCAGCGCCTGGGCCACCCGCCGACCGAATCCGAAGTGGCCAAGATGCTCAAGCTGTCGCTGGCCGACTACCAGGAGATGCTGTCCGACGGCGGCGGCCACCAGCTGGTGTACTACGAGGACTTCCACGACCCGGACGGCAACGACAGTTTCCTCGACCGCTATGCCGTGGACGACGCCGACCCCTTGCGCAGCCTGATGGAGGGGGACTTCCGCCACGCGCTGATCGAGGCCATCGACGCGCTGCCGCCGCGCGAGAAGATCCTCATGGGCCTGTACTACGAGGAAGAGCTGAACCTGAAGGAAATCGGCGCCGTCATGGGCGTGTCCGAATCGCGCGTGTCGCAGCTGCACACGCAAGCCGTCTCGCGCCTGCGCGCGGCCTTACGGGAGCTTGCGTGGACTGGGCCAGCGTAATCGGCATCTTTCTGGCCTTGGCGGGACTCGCCGTAGGCCACGGTATCGAAGGCGGCAAGTTCGCATCGCTGATCCAGCCGGCGGCCTTTGCCATCGTCGTCGTCGGCACCTTCGGCGCCGTGCTGCTGCAAAACGAGGCGCGCACTTTTGTCACCGGCCTGCGCATGCTGTCCTGGATCTTCCGCCCGCCGCCCTCGCAGCGCCGCCGCCTCGCCTCCGAAATCGCCCAGTGGTCGCAGAGCGCGCGCCGCGACGGCCTGCTGGCGCTGGAGCAGCACATGCAGGCCAACAAGGACAAATTCATCCAGAAGGGCCTGCGCCTGATCGTGGACGGCATCCATCCCGACAAGGTGCGCACCATCCTCGACACGGAAGTCTCGGCCTATGAATTCGCCCAGCGCCAGGCCGCGCGCATCTGGGAGTCGGCCGCCGGCTACGCGCCGACCATCGGCATCCTCGGCGCCGTGCTGGGTCTGACCCACGTGATGGAGAACCTGACCGAACCGGCCAAGCTGGGGCAGGGCATCGCGGTGGCGTTCGTCTCCACCGTCTACGGCGTGGGCATGGCCAACCTGTTGTTCCACCCGATCGGGAACAAGCTCAAGGCGATCATTGCGGAGACCGTGAGCCAGTATGAGATCCTCACCGACGTCTTCGTCGACATCGCCAGCGGCGACCATTCGCGCGTGATCGAAGAGCGCGTACAGAGCATCCTCACGCGGCCCTGACCATGGCGCGCAAAAAGTACGACGAGCAGGGCGAGAACCACGACCGCTGGCTCATCTCGTACGCCGACTTCATCACCCTGCTGTTCGCCTTCTTCGTCGTGATGTATGCGATCTCCTCTGTCAACGAGGGCAAGTACAAGGTGGTGTCGGCCGCCCTCGGGATTGCGTTCGGCGGCAACGACACGGTCCAGGCCAGCGCCAAGGGCCAGACCATCACGCTGCCCAATCCGCTGCAGCGCAAGCGCACCGAAGCCTTGCGCCGCGAGCGCGAACGCCTCACACGTCTTGCCACCGACCTGCGCACGACGCTGGCGCCCCTGGTCCGCGAGGGCAAGGTGCGCGTGACCCAGAACAGCCGCGGCGTGTCGGTGGAGATCAACGCCAGCGTGCTGTTCGCGCCGGGCGACTCGACCCTGCAGCCGGAATCGGTCAAGGCCCTGCGCTCGCTGGCCGACGTGCTGAAGAACGACTCGCACGCGATCCAGGTCGAAGGCCACACCGACAACGTCCCGATCCGCAACGTGATCTTCCCGTCCAACTGGGAGCTGTCGGCCATGCGTGCCGGCAGCGTGGTGCGCCTGTTCGTGGATGCGGGCGTACCTGGCGCGCGCCTCACCGCGGTGGGGCTGGCCGATAATGAACCGGTGGCTTCCAACGACACGGCCGATGGCCGCGCCCGCAACCGGCGCGTGGCGGTGACCATCTTGTCGGCGCTGCCGGACGTGACGACGGAAATCCCCACTCCCTAGGAGACCATCATGCGTGGACTGGCTGCTTTGGCGTTGTGCACAGCATCGCTGGCCGGTTGCGCATCGGAGCAGACTATGGCGCACGGCGTGCAGGCCACGATGACGGCTGAGAACAAAGACGGGCGGGCGCTGGTGCACCTGCGCTTCGAAAACGCCGGGGCGGATCCGGTGTGGGTACCGGCCGCGGTGGCGAACGACGAGGACTTGACGCGGCGCGAATTCGACATCGTCGCCGAGGACGGCGCCCACATCGATTACATCGGCCCGATGGTCAAGCGCGGTCCCTTGAGCGCGGACGACTACGTGCGCATCGCGCCGCACGGACGCCTGATGCACACGCTCGATATCACGAACAGCTACGCCTGGAAGACCGGGACGCACACCTACACCGTGCGCTGGGAGGGCAACTGGCTGCCTAACGTTGCCAGCCTCGGGAAAACCGAGCCGCTTGCGGCAGGCCCGGCCAGTTTTAACAAATGAAGCTTTATGTCTGCGGTGGGATAGCTTAGGGCGCGGCGCGGGTCATCAATGGCGATGTAGTCGGCGATCTCTTCGAGATCCTGTTCAGCAAGCGGAGTAAAGGTAACGCGCATTAGCGCTTATCAATGGCGGCCCGATATTTGGATTCCAGGCGCCGCAGGACGTCGTCGGCTGATCGTGTGGATCCACTTTCCCTGCCTGCTTCGATCTGGGCCCGCAGGGCTTCCAATTCCAAGCGGCTTCGCTCTTCCTGTTCTTCGAGCAAGCGCAGGCCCGCGCGTATGACTTCGCTCACGTTGTTAAAGCGTCCGCTTTGAATCTGTTCGCGGACAAAGGTCTCGAAATGATTTCCGAGAGCAACGCTAGTGGGCATGCGGGCCTCCTATCTATTAGTAATAGATATTATATGGCGGCCCGCGACGAATTCAACTCAATAGCAGCTGGCGCGCCGCATCGCCAGCCACGCGCAGGGG
>DASRUW010000128.1:0-2668 GCA_035655255.1 Telluria sp.
TCCTGATCGGCCAGTCCGGCATGGGCAAGTCCTCGCTCGTGAACCTGCTGGTGCCGGACGCGGAGATCGCCACCCGCGAAATCTCCGAAGCGCTCGACACCGGCAAGCACACCACCACTTTCACCCGCCTGTACCGCCTGCCGGACGGCAGCGGCAGCATCATCGATTCGCCGGGCTTCCAGGAATTCGGCCTGTACCACCTGAGCGAAGGCCAGCTGGAACGGGCCTTCCGCGACTTCGGCCCCTACCTGGGCGGCTGCCGTTTCTACAACTGCCGCCACCTGGCCGAGCCCCAGTGCGCCGTGCTGCAGGCGGTCGAGGAGGGCAAGATCGCGCCCCTGCGTCACGCCCTGTTCGCCCAGCTGGTCCACGAGACCAACCAGACCCTGTATTGACCGCCCGATAATGCCCATAGGCAAGGCGGAGAATGCAGCATAGAATGGGACCTGACCGGGGCGTGCAGCCCCCGGTCTAGGGTCCGATCCCGGTTTTGGAAGGCGAAGCCCATGGAAATGTTCACCGTCGACGATCACGTCGTGCGCTGGGAAACCGAGCTGCTCTCGCGGCACGGCGGGGAACGGCTTCCCTTGCTGGTCAACCTGGCCTGGCACCTGCGCCAGCGCGACCAGGCGCGCGCGCTCCAGCTGGCCGACGAAGCCCTGTCCTGGCTGCCCGCCGCCAACCTGGGCACCCACGAGGCGGCGCGCATCCGCCTGCGCCTGGCCCTGGTCAGCGCGGAGGCCCACTGGCTCTGCGGCGCCCTCGACGACGCGATGGGCGAAGCGGAATCCATCCTCCAGCGCTTCGCCGACCTGCCCGACGATGAAGGCCGCGCCGACGCCCACTGGCTGCTCGGCTGGATCAGCATCGACCGCGGCGACCACGCGCGCTGCACCCGCGAACTGCAGCTGGCCGCCGCCGCCGCCCGCGCCGCCGGCGACACCCTGCGCGCCGACATCGCCGACGCCGCCACCGCGCGCTGGGCCGTGTTGCGCGACCGCCACTCCGCCGTGCAGGAATGGCACAGCCGCTTCGACCCCGACGCCACCGACGCCCAGCCTGGCCTGGCCACCTGGGTCCACGACTACTTCGCCCTGGCCGCCAGCGAGGCGGCCGACTTCGGCGGCGCCGCCAACCATTACCTGCGCTGCTACGAGGCGGCGCTGGCGACCGGCCAGCTGCGCGCGGCGATCATCGCGGCCACCAACATCGGCGAAGACTTCACGCTCCTGAACGACCACCATTCGGCGCTCGAATGGATGCAGTGCGCGCTCGACCTGGCGCGTCCCACCGGCTGGCCACGCAGCGTGGGCGCCTGCCTGATGCACACGGCCGACACCCTGCGCCGCCTCGGCCAGCTGGACGCCGCGCACGAGATGCTGCAGGAGGCGCTGGTCATCCTGCAGCCGCTGGCGGGCGCCCGCAGCTACGCCATCGCCTTGCAGTACCTGGGCGACCTGTCGCTGGACCAGGGCGACTACCTGGGCGCGCTGAACGCCTTCCGCCGCCTGGAGGAACGGGCCGACGCGCTGGACCAGGCGGACTTTCGCAGCGTGGCGCGGCGCGGCCAGGCGCACGCGCTGTCCGAACTGGGGCGCGCCGAGGAGGCGCTGGCGGTGGCCGCGGCGGCGGTGGAGCTGGCGGCCGCCCAGGGCCGCGCCTACTATCACGTGGCGGCCCTGCGCGTGATGGCCATGATCCATGCCAAGCACCGCAGCTTGCCCGCGCCGGTCGGCATGACGGCCGCCAATTGCGCCCTGCACTACCTGCACGGGGCGCTGGCCGTGGCGTCGACCATCGACGGCTACACCGTCCCGTCCGACCTGTTCGACGCGATGGCCAAGGAATACGCCCAGCTGGGCCACTTCGCGGAAGCCTACGAAATGGCGCTGCAGGCGTCCCAGGCGCGCGAGAAGACGCACAGCCAGGAAGCGACCAACCGCGCCATCGCCATGCAGGTGCACCACCAGACCGAACACGCGCGCAGCGAGGGCTACCACCACCGCGAGCTGGCTGCGTCCGAGGCGCGCCGGGCCGAGGTCCTGCAGCGCACCACGACCATGCTGGAGCGCCTGTCCATCATCGGCCAGGAGATCACGGCCCACCTCGACGCGGCCGCGGTGTTCCGGGCGCTGGACCGGCACATTCACGGCCTGCTGCCGGTCACCACCTTCGCCATCTACATGACCGACCCCGCCGGCACCATGCTGGTACGGGCCTTCGGGATCGAGAAAGGCAAGCCGCTGCCGGACAACGCCATCCCCATGAACCAGTCGAACACCTTCTCCGTGCGCTGCCTGAAGGAGCGCATCGAGATCGTGGTCAACAAGGGACCCGACGAGCAGGCGCCGCCGGTGGTGGTGCCGGGCACGGTGGCCAACCGCAGCGCGCTGTTCGCCCCGCTCATGTCCGGCGACCGCGCCATCGGCGTGATGACGGTGCAGGCGGAAGATCCCTTCGCCTACGGCGAGCAGGAACGCATGGTGTTCCGCACCCTGTGCGCCTACGGGGCCATTGCCCTCGACAACGCCCTCACCTACAGCCAGCTGCAGGACGCGCAGTCCCAGCTGGTGGCGCAGGAAAAGCTGGCGGCGCTGGGCGCCCTGATGGCGGGTGTGGCGCACGAGCTGAATACGCCGATCGGCAACAGCCTGCTGATCGCCAGCAC
>DASRUW010000129.1:0-4922 GCA_035655255.1 Telluria sp.
GATGGCGTCGGTGTGCTTGGACGAATAGGTGTTGATGTGGTCCATGGCCTCGTCGATGCCGGCCACCACCTTCACGGCGAGGATCGGCGCCAGGTACTCGGTGGACCAGTCCTCTTCCGTGGCCGCCTTCAGGTGCGCGTAGCCCTGCAGGATGGCGCGCGCCTCGTCGTCGGCGCGCAGCTCCACTTCCTTGGTGGCGTACAGCTTGGCCAGCTCCGGCAGCACCTTGGGCGCGATGGCGCGCGCGACCAGCAGCGTCTCCATCGTGTTGCAGGTGCCGTAGCGGTGGCACTTGGCGTTGAAGGCGATCGGCAGCGCCTTGTTCAGGTCCGCCGCCGCGTCGATGTAGACATGGCAGATGCCGTCCAGGTGCTTGATCATGGGGACCGTGGCTTCGGCCATCAGGCGCGCGATCAGGCCCTTGCCGCCGCGCGGGACGATCACGTCCACGTATTCGGGCATGGTGATCAGGGCGCCCACCGCGGCGCGGTCGGTGGTGTCGACCACCTGCACGCCGTGCTGCGGCAGGCCGGCGCCGGCCAGGCCTTCGGCCACGATCCTGGCCAGCGCGCGGTTGCAGTGGATCGCCTCCGAACCGCCGCGCAGGATGGCGGCGTTGCCGCTCTTGATGCACAGGCCGGCCGCGTCCACGGTCACGTTCGGGCGCGCCTCGTAGATGATGCCGATCACGCCCAGCGGCACGCGCATCTGGCCGACCTGGATGCCGGTCGGGCGCACGCGCAGGTTGGTGATCTCGCCGATCGGGTCCGGCAGCTCCGCGATCTGGCGCAGGCCGGCCACCATGGTGGCGATGGCGGCGTCGGACAGGGTCAGGCGGTCCATCAGGGCCGGGGCCAGGCCGTTGTCGCTGGCGGCCTGCAGGTCCTGCTGGTTGGCCGCGCGCAGCAGATCGGCGTCGCGCTGCACGGCGTCGGCGATCAGGAGCAGGGCGCGGTTGCGGGTGGCCGTGTCGGCGCGGGCCATCGCGCGCGAAGCGGCGCGGGCCTGTTGGCCGACTTGGGCCATGTAGTTGGTGATGTCCATGTTCTCTTCGGTGCTTACTTGCCGGCGACCTTCAGCGCGAGCTGCAACAGCGCATCCCAGGCGTCGCCGGCGAATTGTCGGGCACGCAGGCCCTTGACCATCTTGTCGACCTGCGCGGCTTGCTGCAGCGCCGCTTCCAGCGCCGGCAGCGACACGCGCCGCAACGCCGGTTCCATCATGCGCTCACGCGGGCCCCAGATGCGGTACTCCTTCAGCAGCGCACCCAGTGGACGGCCGTTCGCCACCCCTGCCTTCAATTTTAGCAGCGTGCGGATTTCCTCGGTGACGGCCCACAGGACCAGCGGCAGCGCCTCGCCCTCGCCTTTCAGGCCTTCCAGCATGCGCGCCAGGCGCGCCGCGTCGCCCGCCAGCATCGCCTCGGACAGCTTGAACACGTCATAACGCGCCACGTTCAGCACCGCGTCGTGCACCTGCTCGAAGCTGAGCTGGCCGGCGCCGTGCAGGAGGCCCAGCTTCTGGATCTCCTGGTGCGCCGCCAGCAGGTTGCCCTCCACCCGGTCGGCGATGAAGTCCAGGCTCTGGCGGTCGGCCGACTGGCCCTGGGCCGCGAGCCGCGCCCCGATCCAGCCGGGGAGCTGGTTGCGCTCCACGTTCGGAATCTCGATGTACACGGCCGCCTGCTGCAGCGCGCCGACCCAGGCCGCCTTGGCGGTCTGCCAATCCAGCTTGGGCAGGGTGATCAGGGTCAGGTTGTCGGGGCTGAGGTTCTTCGCGTATTCCTGCAGGGCCGCGCCGCCGTCCTTGCCCGGCTTGCCGGTCGGGATGCGCAGCTCGATCAGCTTCTTGTCCCCGAACAGGGACATGGCCTGGTTGGCGGCCAGGAGCTCGCCCCATTTGAAGCTGCGCTCCACACTCAGGACGTCGCGCTCCGTATAGCCCTGGGCGCGCGCCGTCTTGCGGATCTTGTCGGCCGCTTCCAGCGCCAGCAGGTGCTCGTCGCTCGCGATCACGTACAGCGGCGCGAGCGCGCGCCCGAGGTGGGCGTCGAGGGCGTCGGCGCGCAGCTGCATCTTATTTCCGCTTGATCGCGGCCAGGCGGCGCAGGATCTGCTGCACCAGGTCGTTCTGCATGTCGCGGTACAGCAGCGCCTCTTCCGATTCCTTCGCCAGGGTCTGCGACTCGTTGAAGGTGATGTTGCGCTTGAGCGTGATCTCGGTCGGGCCGAGGATTTCGCCGCCGTCATGGTCGCGCACGCGGAACACCAGCGTGTACAGCAGCAGGTATTCGCGCACCCGGCCTTCGCTGTTGAGCGACAGGATCTGCTTGTTGCGCTGCTCGGACAGCACGTCGAACAGGGCGTCCGCGTCCTGCGCGCTGCCCGTCACCTCGGCCGAGCCGGCGCGCAGGTTGCGCTTCAGTTCCACGCCCAGGGGCGAAGTCTCGGGGAAGCCGAGGTAGATGCTCTTGAACGGCATCGCGTACTGGCCGCCGGAGCCGCGCAGCTGGAAGCCGCAGGCCGCGAGGCTGGCCGCCAGCACGCACGCGCAAAGGAGTCGGACGCCGTTCTTCATGTTCAGGCCACGATGTTGACGAGTTTGCCGGGCACGACGATCACCTTCTTCGGCGTGCCTTCCACGAACTTCTGCGCCGCTTCCGAGGCCAGGGCGGCCGCTTCGATGGCCGCCTTGTCCGCGTCCTTGGACACCTTGACCGAGCCGCGCAGCTTGCCGTTCACCTGGATCATGAGCTCGATCTCGGCCTGCTCCAGCGCCGCCGGATCGACCTGCGGCCAGGGAGCGTTGAGGATGTCGCCATAGGTCTTGTCGTAGCCCAGCTCCGTCCACAGCACGTGGGTGATGTGGGGCGCCACCGGGTACAGCACGCGCAGGAAGATCGACCAGGTCTCGGCCAGCACCGCGGCGGAGGCGGGCGAGTCGTCCAGCTTCGCGCCTTCGAGGGTGTTCAGCATCTTCATCGTGGCCGAGACCACGGTGTTGTACTGCAGGCGCTTGTAGTCGTGCTCGGCCTGCTGCAGCACCTTGTGGATCTCCCGGCGCAGGGTCTTCTGGGCCTCGTTCAGCGCAGCCGCGTCCAGCGCGCCCGCCTGGGCCACGCGCGCGGCGTTGTTGTAGCCGAAGGTCCACACGCGCTTGAGGAAGCGCGAGGCGCCCTCCACGCCGGCGTCGTTCCATTCGAGCGTCTGCTCCGGCGGCGAGGCGAACATCACGAACAGGCGCGCCGTGTCGGCGCCGAACTGGTCGATCAGCTCCTGCGGGTCCACGCCGTTGTTCTTCGACTTGGACATGGTGGTCATTTCGTATTCGAGCGGCGTGCCGTCCTTTTTCAGCTTGCCGCCGACGATCTGGCCCTTCTCGTCGCGCTCGACCTCGACCTCGTCTTCCCAGTAGTAGTTCTTGCCCGCGTCGGCCGGCTTGTGGAAGAAGGCGCCCTTGAGCACCATGCCCTGGGTGAGCAGGTTCACGAACGGCTCGTCGACCTTGACCAGGTCCAGGTCGCGCATCACCTTGGTCCAGAAGCGCGCGTACAGCAGGTGCAGGATGGCGTGCTCGATGCCGCCGATGTACTGGTCCATCGGCATCCAGTAGTTGGTGCCTTCGGCCACCATCTGGTCGGCGTTCTTCGGATCGCAGTAGCGCATGAAGTACCAGGACGAATCGACGAAGGTGTCCATGGTGTCGGTCTCGCGGCGCGCCGGCTTGCCGCAGCAGGGGCAGTCGACGTTCAGGAAGTCCGCGCGCTTGTTGAGCGGGTTACCGCTGCCGTCCGGGACGCAGTCCTGCGGCAGCACCACCGGCAGGTCCTTCTCCGGCACCGGCACGGCGCCGCAGGAATCGCAGTGGATGATCGGGATCGGCGTGCCCCAGTAGCGCTGGCGCGAGACGCCCCAGTCGCGCAGGCGCCAGGTGGTCTTCTTCTCGCCGCCGGACTTCACCGCCAGGTCGGCCGCGATGCGGTCGACCGCGTCCTTGTAGCCCAGGCCGTCGTAGGGGCCGGAGTTGACGGTCACGCCCCGCTGCTTGTCGCCGTACCATTCCTGCCAGGCCTCGGTGGAGTAGGTTTCGCCTGCGACGGCGATGACCTGCTTGATCGGCAGCCGGTACTTCAGGGCGAATTCGAAATCGCGCTCGTCATGCGCCGGCACGCCCATCACGGCGCCGTCGCCGTAGCTCATGAGGACGTAGTTGCCGACCCAGACTTCCACCTGGGCGCCGGTCAGCGGATGCGTCACGAACAGGCCGGTTGGCATGCCCTCCTTTTCGCGCAGCGCCAGTTCCGCTTCGGTGGTGCCGCCTTTCTTGCATTCCTCGATGAAGGCGGCCAGCTTGGCGTTGCCCTGCGCGGCGTGGGTGGCCAGCGGGTGCTCCGGCGCGACCGCGCAGAAGGTCACGCCCATGATGGTGTCGGCGCGGGTGGTGAAGACGAACAGCTTGCCGTCCTGGATCAGCTCACCGCCGGCATCGCGGATCGTGTGCGGGAAGGCGAAGCGCACGCCCTCGCTCTTGCCGATCCAGTTTTCCTGCATCAGACGCACGCGCTCCGGCCAGCCCGGCAGCTGGTTGACGACGCAGTCGAGCAGTTCTTCCGCATAGGCGGTGATCTTCAGGTAGTAGCCCGGAATCTCGCGCTTTTCGACCAGGGCGCCGGTGCGCCAGCCGCGCCCGTCGATCACCTGCTCGTTGGCCAGCACGGTCTGGTCCACCGGATCCCAGTTCACGATCTGGGTCTTGCGGTAGGCGATGCCCTTCTCGAGCATCTTGAGGAACAGCCACTGGTTCCACTTGTAGTAGCTCGGGTCGCAGGTGGCCACCTCGCGCGACCAGTCGATCGCCAGACCCATCGCCTGCATCTGCTTCTTCATGTAGGCGATATTGTCGTAGGTCCACTTGGCGGGCGG
>DASRUW010000130.1:0-2388 GCA_035655255.1 Telluria sp.
AGCGTGCCGTGCAGCAGCTTCTGCGTGAGGCCTCGCGACAGCGCCTCCAGCACGCTGTCGATGTCGGCCCCCTTGGCCAGCAGCTTGCGTGCGCGGTTGATCTCGGCGCTGCGCCATTCGTCGGTCTGCGCGTTCAGCGCCTGGATCAGCGGCACGGTGGCGCGCTGATCGAGCCAGTGGCTGAAGCTCTGCACGCCGGCGTCGATGATCGCCTCGGCCTGGGCCACGGCGGCCTGGCGCAGCTCGATCCCGCTGCGCACGACCTGGCCCAGGTCGTCCACGGTGTAGAGGAACACGTCGTCCAGGCGCGCGACTTCGGCTTCGATATCGCGCGGGACGGCCAGGTCCACCATGAACATGGGCTTGTGGCGGCGCTGCTTGATGGCCCGCTCCACCAGCCCCAGGCCGATCAGGGGCAGGGACGAGGCGGTGCAGGACACCACGATGTCGTACTGATGCAGCTGGTCGGGCAGGGCGGCCAGGCGGACCGCGCGCCCGTTCAGGCGCTGGGCCAGGGCCTCCCCGCGCTCCATGGTGCGGTTGGCTACCGTGATCGACTTCGGATTCTGGGCCGCGAAGTGGGTGGCGCACAGCTCGATCATCTCGCCGGCGCCGATGAACAGCACGTGCTGTTCGCTCATCTTGTCGAAGATGCGCTGCGACAGGCGCACCGCGGCCGCCGCCATCGACACGCTGTGGGCGCCGATCTCGGTGGTGGTGCGCACTTCCTTGGCCACGGCGAAGCTGCGCTGGAACAGCTGATGCAGGTAGGTGCCCAGGCCCCCGGCTTCCTCCGCGATGCGCACCGCGTCCTTCATCTGGCCCAGGATCTGGGCCTCGCCCAGCACCATCGAATCGAGCCCGGAGGCGACCCGGAAGGCATGGCGCACGGCTTCGTGCTGGGGCAGCAGGTACAAGTGGGGGCGCAGCTCGTTGAAGTCGAGGCGCTGGTAGTCGGCCAGGAAGCGCGCGCCCGCGTCGAGCGGGTTGGCCACGTCGCTGGCCGCGTACATCTCGGTGCGGTTGCAGGTGGAGAGGATGGCCGCTTCGTCCACGTGGCGGGTGCCGATGCGGGCGAACCAGTCGCGCGCGGCGTGCACGGCCTGGCCGATTTGTTCCGGGCCGAACGCCAGCCTCTCGCGCAGCGCGAGGGGTGCGGTGTTGTGATTCAGGCCAACGGCGAGCAGCTGCATGCGATCGGGACAGACGCGGGGAACGGCGTCATTATACCCCTTCTAGCTGCCGAGCTTTTCCAGGCGGTAGCCGTAGCTGTAGACCGGGACCAGGCGGTAGCCGTTCTCGGGCCGCAGCTGCAGCTTGTTGCGCACGCGCGAGACGTGGGTGTCCATGGTGCGCGAGGGAACCACGCTTTCGCGGATCCACACCGATTCGTGGATGAAGGCGCGCGACAGCGGGCGGCCGATGTTCCGGAAGAACAGGAGGGCCAGATAGAATTCCTTATGGGTGACCTCGATCGGGCTGCCGTGCATCAGCAGGCGCCCGGGGCGGGTCTCGAAGGTGTATTGCCCGAAAGTCAGTTGCTCGGCCCCGTTCTGGGACGGGTAGGCGCGGCGCAGGGTGGCCTGGGTGCGGGCCAGCAGCTCGCCGCGGCGCAGCGGCTTGATCAGGTAGTCGTCCGCGCCGGCCGTCATGCCGGCCACGATGTCGTCTTCGCCGGCGCTGGTGGTGATGAACATCAGGGGCGCGTTGGCCGGCAGCTTTTCCTTGGCCCGGCGCAGCACGTCGGCGGCGGAGAGGTCGGACACGTTCCAGTCCAGGATGACCATGTCGCACGCATCCTTGCGCAGCTGCCCCAGCAAGTCCTTGCCGCTGGTGTACACCTGGCAGGCATGCCCGGCCTGAGTCAGCACCTGGGAAATCAGGTCGGACTGCGAGCGATCGGGATCGAGGACAGCGATTTTCATGGTCGGCAATACAGACTTTTACAAAGCCATGCTACCGGAAAACGCAATACTTTACAAAAAGAAATCAATGCAGACAGCATGTGATTACACGGTACACTTATCCCGTGGCTCTGACAATCGCCTTTGAGTATTCCGGGAAAGTGTTGTAACTGAGTAACGAATGATGACCGCCGACTGGACTCTCGTGCCCTCCACCGCGGAGGAGATCACCGCCCTGCGCGACCAGTGCCGCAAGATGGTGCGCAAGCGCGCGGCCATCGCGGCCGGGATGGCCGCCGTGCCGCTGCCGGGGGTGGACCTGGTGTCGGACGTGTCCCTGTTCACCATGCTGGTGGACGACGTGAACCGCGCCTTCGGCCTGACCGAGGCCCAGATCGGCCGGCTGCAGCCGCGTTTCCGGATCATCGCCTACGAGGCGGCGGTCGGGGTCGGGGGGATGATGGTTGGCAAGCTCGTCACCCGG
>DASRUW010000131.1:0-3074 GCA_035655255.1 Telluria sp.
CTCGCCACTGCACCCCCGGAAGTGCGGCAGCGCGCAGGCCCAGCCGCGCTCACGGGCCAGGTCGGCAAAGGCTTCGCAGTAATGGCTGCGCGACGAGCCTTCCAGCCCGTGGAACATCAGCACGAAGGGCCGGTCCGGCTGGCCGTCCACGAAGTCGACGTCGACGAAATCGCCGTCCGGCGTATCCCAGCGCTCGCGCCGGTAAGCCACCGGCGTGCGGCGCAGGAACAAGGCCGGGTAGACGGTCTGCAGGTGGCCGCTGGGCAGCCAGAACGGCGCGCGGTAGTTCAATGCAGGTTGGAGGGCGGGTGGCCCTTGGGCGCGGGGCCGGGCGCGACCGAGACGTGGTGCAGCACCATGCCCCAGCCGTGCGGCGTCTTGAGGTAGACGTTGGTGGCGACCAGGTGGGCCGGCTCCGGCCCGTTGGAGGTGACGCCCTCGATCACGGAATGCACGGCGCACACCAGGTTCTGCGTGGCATGCACCTGGGACGGGCGGATATCGAGCCCGCCGCGCTCCAGGATGGCGGCGAAGGAGGCGTGGATTTCGTCGTAGCCGCGCAGGCGCGGCCCGCCCGGATGCACGCAGACGATGTCCTCGTCCTCGGCCCAGGCCAGCATGAGCGAATCCGGGTCGCCCCGGTTCAGGGCCTCGTAGAACGCCGCCTCGACCTCGGCCGGGGTGCCGTTCAATTGCCGGCGCGACGACTGCATGCGCTCACCCGCGTTCAGTGGTGCCCGACGACCGTGCCCGGCTTGAGCCTGTACTCGGTGCCGCAGTAGGGGCACTTGGCCAGCCCGTCGTGGCCGAAGTCCAGGAACACGCGCGGATGCGAGGACCACAGCGGCATGGCCGGGTTGGGGCAGTAGGCGGGCAGGTCCTTGCCTTCGAGTTCGACAACGGGGATCGTCTTGGCGTTCATGTGGTTTTCCGTCAGGGGAATGAAAACAAAGCACGATTTTAACGGATCGTGCCGCCGGCTGAAATGGCCGGTAGAATAGCGGCTCCGCCGATTTCAGACAGTCGAACCGTTTCGGATGCTCCGCTTGACCCACCTTATGCCCGCCTGTGGCCGCCGTGCCACATGAGCCCATCGCCCCCGTCCGATCTCGACGAGACCCTGTACCGCGAAGGCGTGCGGGTCGGCATACCAACCCTGTTCGGGATCGGCGCCTGGGGCCTGGTGGTCGGCATCGCCATGGTCAAGACGGGGCTGACGGTGCCCCAGGCCCTGGGCATGACCCTGCTGGTGTTCGCCGGCTCGGCCCAGCTGGCCTCCCTGCCGCTGATCGCGGCCCACGCGCCGGTGTGGGTCATCTTCCTGACCGCCGTGGTGGTCAACCTGCGCTTCGTGATCTTTTCCGCCCTGCTGGCCCCGCATTTTGCCCATCTGCCCTGGCGCCAGCGCTTCGCCCTCGGCTACGTGGCCGGCGACATCACCGTGGCCCTGTTCCTGCAGCGCTTCCCGAGCGAGGAGCGGGCCCTGGGCAAGGTCTCGTATCTGAAAGGCCTGCTGTACCCGAACTGGATCGCCTGGCAGGTCGGCTCGATCGCCGGCATCTTCCTCGGCAGCGCGGTCCCGGCCGAATGGGGCCTGGGCTTCGCCGGCACCCTCGCCATCGTCTGCATCATGGTGCCGCTGACGGCCGGGCGCGCCGCCCTGTGCGGGGTGCTGGTGGCCTCGGTGGTCGCCGTGCTGGGCCACAACATCCCCTACAAGCTGGGCCTGCTGGCCGCCGTCCTGGCCGGCATGGTGGTCGCCATGTTCGTCGAAGAAACCGCTCAAAAGGTGAAACGTGTCCGATCTTGAGATCTGGCTGACCATCGGCGCCCTGGCCGTGGCCACGGCGCTGACGCGCTCCTCGTTCTGGCTGGTGGGCCACCACATCACGATCCCGCCGCGGGTCCAGGAGATGCTGCGCTTCGCCCCGGCCTGCGCCCTGGCCGCCATCGTGGCGCCCGATATCCTGGTGCGGGCCGACGGCCAGGTCGACCTCGATCCCTGGAACCCCAGGCTGCTGGCCGGCCTGGCCTCGATCGCCTTCTATCTCGTGCGCCGGAACATGCTGCACACGATTATCTTTGGGATGGCTGCCTTCACACTGTTGCGGCTTTGGCATGTCTAGGCGTTGCCGTTGCGGTAAAATAACGCTCTTTCCCCACATCCCAGACCTGGACCGCTAAGCCATGCTGCAATTCATCCGTTTGCAAGATCTGATCGACCAAGGCGCGCTGAAAGGCAAGCGCGTGTTCATTCGCGCCGACCTGAACGTGCCGCAGGATGATGCGGGCAACATCACCGAAGACACGCGCATCCGCGCCTCCGTGCCGGCCATCCGCGCCGCGCTCGACGCTGGCGCCGCCGTGATGGTGACGTCCCACCTGGGCCGCCCGACGGAAGGTGAATTCAAGCCGGAAGACTCGCTGGCGCCGGTCGCCCAGCGCCTGGCCGAGCTGCTCGGGCGCGACGTGCCGCTCAAGCAGAACTGGGTCGACGGCGTGGACGTGGCGCCGGGCCAGGTGGTCCTGCTGGAAAACTGCCGCGTCAACAAGGGCGAGAAGAAGAACAGCGACGAGCTGGCCCAGAAGATGGCCAAGCTGTGCGACGTCTACGTGAACGACGCCTTCGGCACCGCCCACCGCGCGGAAGCGACCACCCACGGCATCGCCAAGTACGCGCCGGTGGCCTGCGCCGGCCCGCTGCTGGCGGCCGAACTGGACGCGCTGGGCAAGGCCCTGGGCCAGCCGGCCCGTCCGCTGCTGGCCATCGTGGCCGGCTCCAAGGTCTCGACCAAGCTGTCGATCCTCAAGTCCCTGGCGGACAAGGTGGATAACCTGATCGTCGGCGGCGGCATCGCCAACACCTTCATGCTGGCTGCCGGCCTCAAGATCGGCAAGTCGCTGGCCGAACCCGACCTCGTCAGCGAAGCGAAAGCCATCATCGATATGATGGCCAAGCGCGGCGCATCGGTGCCGATCCCGGCCGACGTGGTGTGCGCCAAGGAGTTTTCCGCGACCGCTGCGGCAACCGTCAAGGATGTGAAGGACGTGGCCGACGACGACATGATCCTCGA
>DASRUW010000132.1:0-2313 GCA_035655255.1 Telluria sp.
TGGCGATGCGCGACGACGCGCGCGACGGCGTAGAGATCCTGTTCTTCTCGCTCGATGCGGACAACCCGGTCTTGCTGCGCCACCTGGAACGCGGCGGCCGCGCGGCCTACTTGCAGGACAACTGCCTGGTCTTCGCCGACGGAGCGCGCCACCACGCGCTGGTGGACGTGCGCGAGCTGCCGCTGTCCCTCCACGGCCACGCGCGCTACAACATCGCCAATGCGCTCGCCGTCACCGCCGGCATGTTCGCGGCCGGGTTCGAGGCTGGCCAGATCGTCGCCGGCCTGCGCGGCTTCGTCTCGGACGGGCGCACCAATCCGCTGCGCTCCAACGTGTTCGACGTGAACGGGGTGACCGTCATCGTGGACTATGCCCACAACTGCGCGTCCTACGCCGCGCTGGCCGAGACCGCGCGCAACCTGACGGCGGGCCAACTGGTCGGCATCGTCGCCGCGCCGGGCGACCGGCGCACGGTGGACCTGGCCGCCATCGGCAAGACCTGCGCCGCCGGTTTCGACGAGCTGATCGTCTACGAAACCGACAACCGCGGCCGCCCGGATGGCGAAACGGCCGAATGCATCATGGCCGGTGCACGCGCCGCCATCAGCACCGAACGCCTGCACTGCCGGCTGCAAGTGCACGAGGCGATCCGCTTCGGCCTGTCCCTGTGCGACCCGGGCGACGTGCTGGTATTCGGCTGCGGGACTTCGCTCTCGGAGCTGATCGAAGCCGTCCGCCCGAATTCGCCGGAAGTGGCGGAGCGCCTGACGGCCGAGACGACTATTTGATACGGTTTTCGCCGCCCCGAACGAAAACTGTATCAATCGAGGGAGTTGCGCCGCACCAGCGAGCGCAGCACCTCCAGCAGGGGTGCGGGCGCCTCGTCCGCCTCGGCGCCGCCGTCAGGGTTGACCTTGAAACGCGAGCCGGCCGGCAGCAGATGCAGGCGGACGTCCACCAATTGGGGGCAGGCCCGGTCGGCCAGCTCGGTCACGTTGGAGATCATGTGGCGCCCGTCGACGATGGTGACGGCGCCGCGCCCGATCACTTCGATCCCGCCGCCGCACTCGACCACCAGGGCCGTGTCCTCGTCGATGCCGATGCCCTGCAGGTAGGGGTTCTGCGCCACCACGGTCAAGAGGCGCACCAGCCGCCGGCGCTGGGAAAAGTGCTGGTCGATCACCACCCGCTGCAGGAAACCCAGGCCCGCCGCCAGCTGCACCGACCCCAGGGCCGGCAGCAGCTCCACATAGCCCTCCGCCAGCATGTGGCCGGACATGGCCGACGCGCCCGCGCTGGTGCCGCCGATGCAGGCTCCATGCTGCTTGAGCGCGCGGTGCATGGCTTCGTCCAGCAGGGTGCCGCCGATGATCGCCAGCAGGCGCCGCTGGTCCCCGCCGGACATGAAGATGCCGCTGGCCGAGCCGACCAGCTGCGCCAGCGCGGGGTCGTTGGCCTGGGCGCGGGTGGACAGATGGACCGCCTCGCGCCGCTTGACGCCGAGGGCGCCGAAGGCACGGTCATACACTTCCCACACCTCGTGCGGGATTTCGCTGGCGCCGGTGATGACCACGACATGGGCCTGCGGCCCGCCCGACAGTTCGACGAACCGGCTGAGGATGCGCATGTCGTCCTCGCGGTCCTCGCCGCCGCCGATGATCACGAGGTGGCCATAACCCTTGCGGGAGATCGTTGGCGTCGTCATCCGCAAATTATGTCGGCCCCAGGCTCGGCCAGGAATCGGTACGTCGCCCGCACCCTTGTAAGACCCGGCTGACAGTGCCTGTCCCGTATAATGACGGGCATGATTACCGACACCACTCAGCCTCAACTGTCCATCGTCGTCGCCATCGACAAGGAAGGCGGCATCGGCATCAACAACCAGCTGCCCTGGCGCCTGCCGGAGGACCTGGCGCACTTCAAGCGCGTCACCACCGGCCACGCCATCATCATGGGGCGCAAGACCTTCGAATCGATCGGCCGCCCGCTGCCCAACCGGCGCAACATCGTCGTTACCCGCAACGCCAACTGGGAACACGAAAACGTGCACACCGCCGATTCGCTCCAGGAAGCGCTGCGCCTGGTGGCCGGTTCGCCCGCCTTCGTCATCGGCGGCGCCCAGATCTTCGCCGAGTCGCTGGACCTGGTGGACCAGCTGATCGTCACCGAAATCGACAAGACCTTCGAGTGCGACACCTTCTTCCCCCTGATCGACGACGCCCAGTGGGAAGAGACCGCACGCGAACTTCATTATTCCGAAGCGAACGCCTGCGACTACGCGTTCGTGACCTACATGCGCAAGAAGGAGCACTG
>DASRUW010000133.1:0-3186 GCA_035655255.1 Telluria sp.
TGTCATTCCCGCGCAGGCGGGAATCCATGGTGCTAGGCGGACCGGCGCCGTATCTCTTACCATCGCTTCCCGCTCAGGCGGGAATGACGGGCCGATTTTCTGTTCTAGCGGAGCGTGGGATGCGGCGCGTGGCTGATGGCCTTCACCGCGCCGGCGCCGACGGCCGCGCCGAACTTGCGCAGCACGCGCTCGGGCAGGTTCTCGCGCTGGGTGTAGTCGACCACGTCGTCCGCCTGGATCACGTCGCGCGCCACCGAGTCGACCGTGCCGAAGCCGTCGGCCAGGCCCATGTCGACGGCGCGCGCGCCGGTCCAGAACAGGCCGGAAAACATTTCCGGCGTTTCCTTCAGGCGCTTGCCGCGGCCCTTGCGCACCACGTCGATGAACTGCTGGTGGATCTCGTTGAGCATCTGCTGGGCATACTGCTTGTGCTTGGGCGACTGCGGGCTGAACGGATCGAGGAAGCCCTTGTTCTCCCCCGCCGTCAGCAGGCGGCGCTCCACGCCCAGCTTGTCCATGAGGCCGGTGAAGCCGAAGCCGTCCATCAGCACCCCGACCGAGCCGACGATGCTGGCCTTGTTCACGAAAATCTTGTCCGCCGCGGCCGCGATGTAGTAGCCGCCGGAGGCGCACATCTCGTCCACCACCACGTACAGGGGCTTGTGCGGATAGAGCTTCTTCATGCGGTAGATCTCGTCGACGATCATGCCCGCCTGCACCGGACTGCCGCCGGGGCTGTTGATGCGCAGGACCACGCCGGCCGAGCCCTTGTCCTCGAACGCCTTGTCCAGCGACGGAATCACGGAATCGGCCGAGCCCGTGCCTTCGGTGTCGATCTCGCCGTCGATCTCGATCAGGGCCGTGTGCCGCCCGACCTCCATCTCCGAACCGGAAAAGTCGAAGTCGAAATAGGCCCACACGGCCAGGAAGGCGATCGTCAGGTACACGAAGCGGAAGAACACGCTCCAGCGCCGCGCCGCGCGGTTTTCCTTGACCGTGGCCATGACCAGCTTTTCGAGCGTCTCGCGCTCCCAGGTTTTGACGCTCGGCACATCGGAGGCCGGCTGCGCCGGCGTTTGGTTCGCTTGTTCGTCCATGGGAATGTTCTAGTGTTGGTGCGGCGGGAGGAAAACTGTCACCCCGGGCTCGGCGCCCCCCTTAGCGGGGCCCTTGGTAAGACGTTCGGCCTGGATGCGCGCAGGGGTCCCCGCTTGCGCGGGGATGACGGCGATACACGCTTGTCGGGTACATGGCATTATTCTTCCATCAGGCCAGCGGCGGCCGGATGAATTCGTCGGGGCGCCAGTAGATCTGCTCGCCCTCCTCCTCGACCGCGATCGGGCGCAGCCTGCCGCCCTTGCACGGCCCGCCGGCGCAGTGGCCGGTCTGGGGCACGTAGATCGCGCCGTGGGTGGCGCACATGATGTACAGGCGGCCCGATTCGAAGAACTCGCCTTCGATCCAGTCCAGCTCGACCGGCACGTGGGCGCACTGGTTCAGGTAGCCGTAGACCTTGCCCTCGTAGCGCACCACGAAGCCGGTGGCCTGGTAGCCGAAGGCGGTGACGGGAAAACGCACGCCCTTGCCGCCCTCGGCTACGGCCGAGGACGCGCACACGGGCAGGCGCGCGTCGCCCATCAGGCGTTCTCCGCCAGCCAGTCGTGCAGCTCGCGCACCGTGGCCGCCGAAAACACCGGGTTGCAGGCGTGCAGCTGGTCGACCGGATGGGCGCCATATTGCACGGCCACGCCATGGGCGCCCGCGTTGTTGGCCATCATGAGGTCGTGGGTGGTGTCGCCGATCATCACGGTGCGGCGCAGGTCCTGGCCCAGTTCGCGCGTCAGTTCCTGCAGCATGGCCGGGTGCGGCTTGGAAAATGTCTCATCGGCGCAACGGGTGGCGTGGAAGGTGCTCAACAGGCCAGTCGCGTTGAGGGCGCGGTTCAGGCCCACCCGGCTCTTGCCGGTCGCCACGGCGAGAAAATAGGCGCTGTCGGCAAGTTCGCGCAACATCTCGCGAACCCCGGCGAACAGCTCGATTTCGTGGTCGCGCGTCAGGTAGTGGTAGCGGTAGCGTTCCAGGATGCGCGGATAGATGCCCGGGTCCAGCCCCGGCATGGCCACCTGCATGGCTTCGCCCAGGCCCAGGCCGATCACGTGGGAGGCGGCGTCATCGCTCGGCACCGGCAGGTTCAGGTCTTTCGCCGCCAGCTGGATCGAACGGACGATCGCAGCCGTGCTGTTCATCAAGGTCCCATCCCAGTCGAAGACGATGAGATCGTATTTCTTTCTTGCCATTATTTCTTTCGAAGCACTGGGAAGCTGCGTGGACGCAACTTCTACCAGGGGTCTTTAAGGCGCTAAGCTTACCAAGAAACGTTCGCACTCAGGGGGTAAAGGCGCCTTCACCGTGACCGGCTGGCCCGTGTCGGGGTGGCGGAAGGTGATCTGATGGGCGTGCAGGAACATGCGTTTTAGCGCCGCATGTTGCTCGCTTGCCTTCTGAAGCTGCTTGTTGAGCGCAAAATCGCCGTATTTCTCGTCCCCAAGGATGGGAAAGCCGGACGACGCCAGGTGCACCCGGATCTGGTGCGTCCGCCCGGTCTTGAGCTCCGCCTCCAGCAGGGCGAAGCGCGCGAATTTGCGCAGCAATGTAAATACGGTATGCGCCTCCTGTCCTCCGGCCTGGACCACCACCCGGCGCTCCCCGTCCGGCGTGGTGAACTTGTGCAGCGGCAACTTGACGTGCTGGCGCTTGTTCTGCCAGTCGCCGGCCACCATGACCAGGTAGCGCTTGTCGGTCGTGCCCTCGCGCATCTGCTCGTGCAGGTCGGTCAGGGCCGAACGTTTCTTTGCGAGCAACAACAAGCCGGAAGTCTCCCGGTCCAGCCGGTGCACCAGTTCCAGGAACTTGGCCTGCGGCCGGGCCGCCCGCAGCTGCTCGATCACGCCATAGGACACGCCCGAGCCGCCGTGCACGGCCACCCCGGCCGGCTTGTCGACGATCAGCAGGAACTGATCCTCGAAGAGAATGGGAAACTCCGCCGCGGGCGCGGCGGTAGTATGTTCCTTCTCCGCAATGCGCACCGGCGGAATCCGCACCACGTCGCCGCTCTGCAGGCGGTACAGCTGGTCGATACGGCCCTTGTTGACGCGCACCTCCCCCGAGCGGAGGAGGCGGTAGACG
>DASRUW010000134.1:0-6795 GCA_035655255.1 Telluria sp.
ATCCGGCGTGCGTGCGGCCTGGACTTCGACCAGCTGGTGCAGCAGCGCGTCGCGCGGATAATGGGCCGCGGTCGCATTGAAGTCCTCGAGCACGCGGGAGCGTTCGGAGGCGGGCAGCAGCGGCAGGCGGCTGCACGCGACTTTGTCGTCGGCCGCCATCCCGGCCAGCAGCACCTGGAAGCAGGCTGCGATGCGCTCGATGGTTGGAGCGTCGAACAGGTCGGTCGCGTATTCGAGCTGGCCCGAGATGCCGCCAGTGCTGTCCTCCTCCAGGGCGAGAGACAGGTCGAAGTGGGTACTTGTTTCCGGCTGCGGCACCAGCTCCGCGCGCACGCCGGCGAGGTCGAGCTGGCGGCCGTGCGGTGTGCTGTCCATGCGCAGCGACGCTTGGAATAGTGGGTTGTAGGCGAGGCTGCGCAACGGCTGGATCGCTTCGACCACTTTCTCGAACGGCGCATCCTGGTGCGCGTAGCCGGCCAGCGCCGTGTTCTTCACCTGCGCCAGCAGTTGGGTCACCGTGGGATCGTCCTCGAACCGCACGCGCATGGCGAGCATGTTGACGAAGAAGCCGACGACCGCTTCCAGCTCCGTGCGCTGGCGGTTGGCGACGGGCGTGCCAACCACTACGTCCTGCTGGCCCGACAGGCGCGCTAGCAGGGCGGACCAGCCGGCCAGCATCGTCATGAACAGGGTCGTACCGTGGCGGCGCCCGAGCTCCGCCAGCGCACCGGTCAGCGCCGGGCCGAGCGAAATCGGATGGCTGGCGCCGCGGTAGCTTGGCACGGGCGGCCGCTGGCGGTCGAGTGGCAGCTCCAGTACGGCGGGCGCGCCGGCGAGCTGGCCGCGCCAGTAGCCGATCTGCGCCTCCAGCGCGGGGCCCTGGAGCCAGGCGCGTTGCCAGGCGGCGTAGTCTGCGTACTGGATCGGGAGGGCAGGCAACTGCGCGGAACGCCCGGCGCCGATCGCGGCGTAGAGAATGCCGAGTTCGCGCAGTTCGATGCCGATCGACCAGCCGTCGGAAACAATGTGGTGATGAGTGAGCAGCAGCAGATGTTCTTCATCCTGCAGCCAGAGAAGGCGGGCGCGCACCAGCGGGCCGTGTGCGAGATCGAAGGCTTCGACGGCGTCCCGGCGTGCCAGGCTGGCCGCCTTGAGTTCCCGCGCTGCAGGAGAGAGACCGCGCAAGTCGTGCATCGGAAGCGGGAAGGCTGCGCCGGCGGGGGTGATGACCTGAGCCGGTTCGCCGCCCGCGCCGGCAAAGCTGGTGCGCAGGGATTCGTGCCGGTCGACGAGCGCGGACAAGGCCGAACGGAGGGCGGCCTGATCGAGCCTGCCGGTCAGGCGCAGCGCGGCCGGAATGTGATAGGCCGCTCCGGCTGCGTGATCCAGCTGGTCGAGGAACCACAGGCGCTGCTGGGCCCAGGAAAGCGGCAGTGCGCCGTCGCGCGCCGCCGGACGCACCGGTGCCGAAGCGCCCGCGGCGGGCGTGCCTGCGATGCGCTTCGCCAGGCCGGCGATCGTCGGACACTCGAATAGCGCCTGCATCGGCAGGTCGATGCCCGCTTCGTCGCGCACGCGCGCCACCACCTGGGTAGCCAGCAGCGAGCGCCCGCCCAGCGCGAAGAAATTCTCGGCGGTGGAAATCGGATGCTTGTCGAGCAGCGCCTCCCAGATCCGCACCAGCATCGATTCGGTCGCGTTGGCGGGTGCCTGGTATGCGGCCGGCGCATCGGGCGCGGCTTCGGCATACCATGCGTCGAGCAGGTCGAAGGCGCCCTCGAGGTACATCGTCCGGCAGCGGCTGCGCTGGATCTTGCCGCTGGAGGTGCGCGGCACGTGGCTTGCGCGCACCAGCAGCACGGCGGCGATATCGAGGATTTCGTGCTGCTCCAGCACCTCGGCGCGCAGGCGTCCGATCACCTCGGCCAGCTCCACTTTCTGGCGGGCGGCGACTTCCTGCACCAGCACCAGGCGGGTGCCGCTGTCGTCCTCCAGGGTGAAGGCGGCGCAGCCGTTTTCGCGAAAGGCCGGATGCACCCGTTCGACCGTCGCTTCCACGTCGGTCGGGTAGACGTTGCGGCCATTGAAGATCATCACATCCTTGATGCGACCTGCGATGTACAGGTTCCCCTCGTGGACGAAACCCAGGTCGCCGGTGCGCAGGTAGGGTCCCCGTCCATTCGCCGTGTGGGCCGCGAAAGTGTCCGCGCTCAGCTCGGGGCGGTTCCAGTAGCCCTGGGCCACCGACCCGCCGTGCACCCACACCTCGCCGACTTGGTCCGCCGGCAGCGCGGCGCAGGTGTCGGGGGCGACGATGGCCACGTGGTGGGCGCGTGCCGCGGGCGGTCCGACCGACACGATCTCGGTGGAGGTGGCCGGGTCGGTATCGAGCACGATGCGGCCCGCCGCCAGCGCCACCTTGTTGACGTGGAGCGTCTCGGGCGGATCGAGCTGGCGATTGACGCTGCTGCTCGATACCCACAGGGTCGCCTCGGCCAGGCCGTAGCTGGGGCTCAGTGCCGCTTCGCGCAGCCCGCAGCCGGCGAACGCCGCGGCGAAGCGGCGCAGGGTGGCCGGCCGCACCGGCTCCGCCGCGTTGAGGGAGAAGGCCAGCTTGCTCAGGTCCAGGGTCCGCTTCTGCTCCTCGGTCACCTTGTCCAGGCACAGGTCGTAGGCAAAGTTGGGGGCCGCGGTGAAGCGCGCGCCGTAGTCCGACATCGCCTTCAGCCAGCGGTACGGGCGGGCCACGAAGCTGGCGGGCGGGAACTGGATGCAGTGGCTGCCCGCATACATCGGGAAGATGATCTTGATGATCAGGCCCATGTCGTGGTGCGGCGGCAGCCAGGAGACGGCGGTGTCGTCCGGCGACATGGGAAAGGATGCCTGGATCAGGCGCAGGTTGGCCAGGATGTTCCCGTGGCTGACCATCACGCCCTTGGGCGCTCCGGTCGATCCGGAGGTGTACTGCAGGAACATGAGGCTGTCCTGGGTCACCGGCGGCCGGTGCCATTCCGCGGCCGCGTCGTCCAACTCGTCCACCGCGCGCCAATCGAGCCGGGTGAGGGTGCTGGGCGACTCCGCCTGCAGCTGCCGCATCTTGCCGACGATGCCCGGCGGGGCGAGCGCGATGCGCGGCTCGGCGTCCTGGGCGATGAGCAGCAGGCGCGGGAAGGTGCGCGCGTTCGCGGGCGGCAGAGCAGGCACCGCCGTCACCCCGGCGTAAACACAGGCGTAAAAGGCGACGATGTAGTCCAGGCTGGGCGGATACACCAGCAGGATGCGGTCGCCCGGCTCGGTCCATTGCTGCAAATGGGCTGCCAGCCGGCGCGCGGCCCGATCCAGTTCGGCGAACGTGATGGTGCCGCTGACGTTGTCCCCGTCCGCCATATATGTATACGCGATGCGGTCCGCGGTGCCCGATTCCGGCGAGGCGCGGTACTGCAGGACGTCGATCAGGGTCAGGTTCGGTGTACGTTCGAGGAAATTCATAGACGGCTCCAGGCTTCCGGGAGCCGCAACGATAAGGGGGAGACGCCTACGTTTGACCTACCGCGGCGCACGCAACCGGTTGCGGAATCACTTTATTTGCGAGCCGTAGGCTAGCCGTAGGTCGTCCGCGCCGGGGCTGACTTTATCCTGTCGTCTTTTCCGGCTGCCCCTCGGGGTCGAGAGCGACATGCCTATTTTTTCCTATCTGTTCCGCGAATCGCGCCTGCTGTTGCTGCTGGCGACGGCCGCCAGCCTGGTCACGGGCTTCAGCGGCGCCGGCCTGGCCACCCTGATCAGCAAAGGGGTGGTCGGCAGCGGCGCCGGCCAGGGCGGTTATGCCTGGCAATTTTTTGGACTGTGCCTGGTGTTCGTCCTCTCGCGCTCCCTGTCTGAGATCTCGCTGATCCACATCGTGCAGAACGTGATCCTGCGCCTGCGCGTGGATCTCAGCCGCCAGGTCCTGGCCACGCCCCTGAAAAAGCTCCAGGCCCTGGGCAAGAGCCGCGTGTTCGCCATCATGACCAACGATATCAGCGTCTTCGTCGAGGCTTTCCGCGCCTTGCCGATGGTGCTCGGGAATTCCGCGCTGGTGGCCAGCTGCCTCGCCTACATGGCCTGGCTGTCCTGGCAGCTGTTCCTGCTGTTCGCGGCCCTGCTGGGGACCTGCATGGTGTCCTACCAGCTGGCGACCCGGCGCGCCCTGAACGGTTTCGGCGCGCTGCGCGACAAGCTGGATGACCTGTACAAGCACTTCAACAACCTGATCGACGGCGCGAAGGAGCTCCAGCTCAATGCCACGCGCGGCGTCCTGTTCACCGAGCAGGTGGTGGCGCCGGATGCGCGCAGCTTCCGCGGCCTGTTCATCGGCGCCATGTCGACCTACGTGGGCGTGACCAACATCGGCCTCGTGCTGCTGTACCTGCTGATCGGCGTGTTCCTGTTCGTGGTGCCGGCCTGGGGCGCGATGCCCGGCGAGACGCTAGCCACTTTCGCCCTGATCCTGCTGTTCCTGGTGCGCCCGATCACGGACCTGATGAACGCCATGCCGAACCTGCGCCAGGCCGGCATTTCGCTGGATAAGATCAAGCAGCTGGAGGAGGCGCTCGGCACGCCCCGCGAAGCCGCGCCGGCGGGCGACCCGTTCCGCGCACTCGGCCCGCTGCGGCTGGAACTGCGCGGCGTGCGCCACGCCTACCCGAGTCCGACCGAAGACAGCCAGTTCATGCTCGGCCCCCTCAACCTGGAGATCGGGCAGGGCGAAATTCTCTACATCGTCGGCGGCAACGGCAGCGGCAAGACGACGCTCGCCATGGTGCTGCTCGGGTTCTACGCGCCGGAGGAGGGCGAGCTGCTCCTCAATGGCGTGCCCGTCACGCGCGACAACCTCGAGGCCTACCGCCGCTATTTCTCGGCCGTGTTCTCGGACTTCCACCTGTTCGAGCAGCTGCTGTCCGCCGACGAGGAAAGCGTCGGCCTGCGCGCCGCCTACTACGTCGACAAGCTCAAGATGGCGCACAAGGTCAAGGTCGTGGACGGCAAGTTCTCGACCATCGACCTGTCGACCGGCCAGCGCAAGCGCCTGGCGCTGGTGTCGGCGTATCTCGAGGACCGCCAGGTCTACCTGTTCGACGAATGGGCGGCCGACCAGGACCCGGCCTTCAAGCACGTGTTCTATACCGAGCTGCTGCCCGAGCTGAAGGCCAACGGCAAGACGGTCGTCATCATCACTCACGACGACGCCTACTTCCGCTACGCCGACCGCATCGTCAAGCTGGAGGACGGGCACCTGAAGTCGGCGCCGCACGCGGTTCAGATCCCGGAGGCGGCGGCATGAGCGCGCCAGAACGCCTGGTGCCGCTCAACCCCTGGCTGCTGAAGTCCTCCAGCCCGCGCCCCTTCCGCCTGTACTGTTTCAGCTATGCGGGCGGCAGCGCGGCCAGCTTTGCCGACTGGCCGGGGCAGCTCGGTGCGCAGGTCGAGATTTGCGCCGTGCAGCTCCCCGGCCGCGGCACCCGCTTCCACGAGACGCCCTGCACGGAGCTCGACCAGTTCATTCCGACTCTGGCCGAAGTGCTGGCGGCGCAGCCTGCGCAGCCGTTCGCCTTCTTCGGCCACAGCCTGGGCGCGCTGGTCGCGTTCGAACTGGCGCGCTACCAGGCTTGGCATGGCCTGGCCCAGCCCACGCAGCTGATCGTGTCCGGCTGCGCCGCGCCGCGTTACCGCTCGCCGCCGGAAGACCTGCACCTGCTGCCCGATGGCGGCCTGCTGGAACGCCTGCGTGAGTTGAACGGCACGCCGCCGGAAATCCTGGGCCATCGGGAGCTGATGGAAGTGCTGCTGCCCACCATCCGCGCCGATATGGCGATCGCCGACTTGTACCGCTACCGCGCCGGCCCGCTGCTCGATATTCCGCTCTCCGTGTTCGCGGGCATGCAGGACGATTTCGACACTCCGGACCAGACCCGTGGCTGGCGCGAGGAGACATCCAGCCTGTGCGACGTTTACTGGTTCGATGGCGACCACTTCTTCATCCAGTCCGAGCGCGCGCGGGTGTTCGCACTCCTGCGCGACCTGCTGGCGCCGGCCGCCGTTTCCGCATGACTTCCGGCCAGCCCTGGTCCTTCGATGCGCTCCTGCCTGAACTGAGCACACTGCGCGCCGCGCCGGCCGCCTGGCCCGGCGCCGGCATCCGCCTGCATGCCGCCGCCATCGAGGAGCGCGGCTTCGACCGTTCCTGGTTTGCCGCCGCCGGGATTGCCTGTCCCGAGCGGATCTACGACGCCGTGCGCAAGCGCCAGGCCGAATTCTTCGGGGGGCGCCTGTGTGCGGCGGCAGCGCTGGCGGAACATGGCTGCGTGGCGGCGCCGATCGGCATTGGCCCGCTGTCCGCGCCGCTCTGGCCGGCCGGGTTCACCGGCTCCATTACGCACACGCGCAAAGTGGCGGCCGCCGTGGCCTTCCCGTCGAAAGGACGCGGCGGCGTCGGCATCGACCTGGAGGAAATCGACGAGGTTGCGGCCACCGATGGATTGGAAGGGCTGGTGATGACCGTCGGCGAGCGTGAACGGTTGCGACTGGTGGAAGGCATGGACGCTCCGACCCGCCTGGCCTTGGTCTTCTCCGCGAAGGAGAGTTTCTTCAAGGCCGCCGCGCCCTCCGTCGGGCGCTATTTCGGTTTCGAGGCGATCGAATTCGTGAGCGCGAATCCGGCGGCGGGACGCCTGAACTTCGTGGTGCGCGAGACGCTCTCGCCCCGCTTCCAGCCCGGAACCGTCTGGAGCATCACGTATGCCCTTGGCGGCGGGC
>DASRUW010000135.1:0-24236 GCA_035655255.1 Telluria sp.
ACCATCACCACCGGCCGCTCGGCCATCGACCTTTCCGAACTCGCCCTGCGCAACGTGCGCGACGCGCGCGCCTTCGCCCGCGAGTACGGCTACGACCTGGACCAGCCGGCCGCGCGCGAGGTCGTGCGGCGGGTCCACCGCGAGGCGGTCGACTTCATCGGCCAGGTGTTCCTGCAGCCGGGCCAGGAGTGCCTGATTCCACCCGAGGTGGCGCAGCCGGAAGACCCGGTGCAGCTGCTGGTCTACGCGTCCCAGCACGGCCAGCAGGCGCACGTTCTGCGGATGTGGTCGTGCGCGGTGCTCAAGGTGATGCACGCGATCTTCTACCTCGATAACAACCTCGAACTGCGCCACTTCAACACCATCCGCGAGCAGGTCTTCGCCACGCTCGATGAAGTGATCCAGAACGACGGCGACGCCTACTTCGTCAGCGACGGCGAGATGTGCCTGCCGGTGCTGCACTTCGACCGCAAGCGCAACAAGGGCCGCAACAGCATCCTTCTCAAGCTGCTGCACAAGGCATCCTATCTGGCGGCCGACATCTACGACCATCTCGGGATCCGGCTCGTGTTCAACACGCGCTTCGAATGCCTGCTGGCGCTGGAAACCCTGCGCCGCGCGCACCTGCTGTCGGTGACCAATATCGAACCCCAGCGCACGCGCAACACCTTGCTGGATCTCGACGCGGCCAAGCAGGTGTTCGTGAAGTACCGCGCCATGCTGGAACTGAGCCCCTGCTATCCGGTGGCACTGCTGCAGAAGATGGACGAGGAGCTGGCCGCTATCGCCCAGCCCCAGACGCGTACGGAGAATCCCTACAGCGGCGCGGGCTTCAGCAGCATCCAGGTCACGGTGCGCAAGATGATCCACCTCGATAAGAACGAGGAGGGCGGCAGCAAGCTCGATGCCGGGTTCTTCTTCGAGTACGAGATCCAGCTGCTGGACAAGGCGAGCTACGAGCGTACGCTGACCGGGCCCGCCAGCCACGACGCCTACAAGCGCCGCCAGGTGGAGGCGGCGCGCCTGCGCGTGTTCGGCCGCGAATTGAGCGACTGGGTCGAGGCGGCGCTGGACGAAAAAAAACCGCTCGGCTGAGCGGTTTTTTCTTCGGAGAGGAGCGGCGCTTACTTGGCGGCGGCAGCCATGTAGTCCACGGCGGCTTTGACTTCCGCGTCGGAGGCGGCGGCTGCGCCACCCTTCGGCGGCATCATGCCGACCTTGCCCTGGAAGCCCTTGAGCGCGTGATCGTACAGGATAGCGGCGCCTTGCTTGATGCGCGGAGCCCAGGCGGCCTTGTCGCCAAGCTTCGGCGCGCCCAGCACGCCGCTGGCGTGGCAGGCCTGGCAGGTGGCTTCGTACAGCTTCTTGCCGGCGTCGCCCGCGACCTTGGCCGAAGCGGCGGAAGCCGCCGGTGCGGCAGCGGCCGGAGCCGAGGCTACCGGTGCTGCGGCAGCAGCAGCCGATGCAGCCGGCGCGGAAGCGGCGGGAGCGGCCGACGCGGCCGGAGCGGCGCCGGCGGCCGGGGCTTCCGGCTCCTTGAACGAAGCGCCGGCCTTGTTGGCCATGTAGGCCACGGCGCGTGCGACTTCGATGTTATCCAGGTCCGGGTTGCCGCCCTTGGCCGGCATCGCACGGATGCCTTCGACGGCGTGCTTCACGAGGGTGTCGTAGCCCTGGGCGATGCGGGCTTTCCAGGCGGCGGCGTCGCCGAACTTGGGCGAACCGGCGGCGCCGGAGCCGTGGCAGGCGGCGCAGATGGCGGTGTACACGGCTTCGCCCGACTGCAAGGTCTTGGGCGCGTTCACGTCCTTGAAGGTATAGCCTTCGTCGGCGACAGGCTTGAGGCGAGCAGCGATGGCTTCCGGCGTCTGGCTGTCCGAGCCGGCGCCGGTCAGCTTGGGCGCGGTCACGTACTGGACCAGGAGAATGATGCCAAAGACCGTCACGACCAGAAAGCCAACAAAGGCTGCGACAGCCTGTTTCGGCGTCTTGATCGCGGATTCGTGTTCGTTGTGTGCGTCGCTCATGATTTCCTTAGTTCGAAGTCGAAACTGTCAGCTTGTCATTCTTGCATGACGGCCTGCAAAGACCTGCCCAAACCCGCGATTATAGACGCAAAGCACACCTTTTGGAACGCGGATTGCCTCCGTTTCAAGCTTTTTACATGGACGGGCGCGGCGAAAAACTGTATGCTTCGCATCTCTTTGCCTCCCGCGCGGCTGTAGCTCAGTGGATAGAGTATTGGCCTCCGAAGCCAAGGGTCGCTGGTTCGATCCCAGCCAGCCGCGCCACCTTCCGATTCTTCCCGACGTCATTACCCGATGGGTTCAGGCCCAGCGCACCGGCCCGGTTCCGTCGCGTCCCAGCTTGTCGCCGGGGTTACTCAGGCGACAACGGTCGATCGAGAGGCAGCCACAGCCGATGCAATCGTCCAGCCGGTCGCGCAGCAACGTCAGCTGACGGATCCGTTCGTCGAGCTGGGTCCGCCACTGCGTGGACAGGCGGGTCCAGTCCTCCCGCGTCGGCGTGCGTCCTTCGGGCAGCTCATGCAGGGCTCTGGCGATGTCCCCCAGCGGAATTCCCACTCGCTGCGCGGCGCGGATGAACGACACGCGCCGCAGCACGTCGCGCGCATAGCGGCGCTGGTTGCCGGCCGTGCGCGTGCTGCGGATCAAACCTTCTTTTTCGTAGAAATGCAGGGCGGAGACGGCCACGCCGCTGCGCTTGGACACTTCGCCCACGGTCAAGATCGTGGGAACGCCGGGAACGATCATCGCAAAATCTCCTTGACCTGAAGTTTACTTGAGGTTTTAGACTGCGCCAAGTGATCCTCAACCCGAAAGGAAATGTCATGACCAGTACCAATGCCAGCCTGTTCCGTGTCGACAAATTCGTTGTCCCCGCCGCCGTGCGCGAGACCTTCCTCGAAGGCGTGCGCAGCATCCACCAGTTGATCGGCGCCCAGCCGGGTTGTGTGCAGAGCCACGTGCTGGAGCAGGTCGGCGGACCGGGGGAGTTCAACTTCGTCACCATTGTCGAATGGGCCGACGCGCAGCGCATGGAGGCGGCCCGGCAGGTCATCACCGCCCACCAGGAGCAGGCCGGGATCGACGTGGAGGCGTTCCGCGCCCGCTACGGCATCCGCGCGGACGTCGCCGCCTACCATAAGGCACCCATGCAATCTGCATGATTTTTGCGCTGGCACCCTCGACCGCCCCGAGGGTGTCCGGTATGCTTTCATGAGAAAGTCCTTCCATGACCGCGTACCGATTCATCCTCCTACTTTGTGCGTTGCTGGCCTGGTCCGTCCAGGCACAGGCCGGCTGTTCGCGGCCGATCGTCGTGCCCGTGTCGCCCATCGGCCTGTCGGTGGTGGTCAAGAACGACAAGGTGTCCGGCGTCTTCCCGGAATTCATGGAGGAGGTGGCGGCGCTCGCCGGCTGCGAGCTGCGCATGACGCCGGTGCCGCGGGCGCGCCTGGAGGCGATGTTCGAGCAGGGTACGGCGGACATCCTGGTCGCCGCCACGCACGCGGAGCACCGCGACCAGTTCGGAAAATTCGTCCCCCTGGTCCAGACTCGCGCCATGCTGGTCTCGCTCGAAAGCGCCCGCTCGCCGATCCATTCGATCGAGGAGCTGCTCGCCTTTCCGGCGCTGAAGGTCGCGCTCGTGCGCGGCTTCGACTACGGGCCGGCGTATCTTGGCATGATCGAAAAGCTGCGGCTGCAGGGCCGGGTGTCGTTCGAAAAGGACCCACTTGAGGTGGCGCGCCTGCTGAAGGCTCACATCGTGGACGTGACCATCATGCCGGCCAGTGCGCTGTACGGCGCCGCCGTGGGCGATCCGCGCGTGTCCGACATCGCCTACCGCCTGCGCGCCGAGCCGCTGGACGATCTGCCATGGACGCCGGCCGGCGTCTACCTCTCACTGCGCTCCCTGAACGACACGGACCGCAAGACGCTGGAAGCGGCCCTGCGCGAAGCGTCGCGCGGCCAGCGCCTGTTCCAGGCCTATCGCCGCTACTACCCTGCCCATCTCGTCGCACTCGGCACCCGCGCACTCTAACTGCGGGCGGTTCGATCCATCTCAACCGGAAGTCCGCCGTTCTGGCGAAGAATCGGCCTGTTCACAAACGGGAACGGGATGGTGGCCATGGATCAGCATGACGTGGTGGCGGTGGTGGGCCTGGGCTATGTCGGATTGCCGCTCTCGGTGGCATTCGGCAGGACGCGCCGGACGATCGGCTTCGATCTCTCGGAAGCGAAAGTGGCAAGCTACCGGCAGGGCATCGATCCGACCGGCGAAGTGAGCCCCGACGATCTGCGCGCCGCTGCGCAGCTGGAAGTGACGGCCGATCCGTCGCTGCTGGCGCAGGCCGACGTCGTCGTGGTGGCGGTGCCGACGCCGGTCGACGCGGCACACAATCCGGATTTTGGCCCGCTGGTCGCGGCTTCCCGTACCGTCGGCGCACACCTGAAGCGCGGGGCGATCGTCATATTCGAATCGACGGTCTATCCGGGCGCCACCGAAGACGTATGCGTGCCCGTGATCGAGAAGGCATCGGGCATGGCCTGGCGCACGGACTTTCACGTCGGCTTCTCCCCGGAGCGCATCAATCCCGGCGACCGCGAACATGGCCTGGCCTCGGTTCCCAAGCTGGTTTCGGGCGACGATGCGGCGACGCTGGAGCGCGTCGCCGCGCTGTACGACACCGTGGTGAGGGCCGGCGTGCACCGGGCCTCCTGCATCCGCGTCGCGGAGGCGGCCAAGGTGATCGAAAACACGCAGCGCGACCTCAATATCGCGTTGATGAACGAGCTGGCCATCATCTTCGACCGGATGGGACTCGACACGCTGGAGGTGCTGCAGGCTGCCGGCACCAAGTGGAACTTTCTCCCGTTCCGCCCTGGCCTGGTCGGCGGGCACTGCATAGGCGTCGATCCGTACTATTTGACCCACAAGGCGGTGATGCTTGGCTACCACCCCGAGGTCATCCTCGCGGGGCGGCGCATCAACGACAGCATGGCCAAGTTCGTGGCGGAGAAGACGGTCAAGGCCATCATCGGCGCCGGCTTCAACGTGAAAGGCGCGCGCGTGAACGTGGTCGGCGTCACCTTCAAGGAGAACTGCCCCGACCTGCGCAATTCCAAGGTGGCCGATATCGTGGCCGAGCTGCGCTCCTACGGCGTCCAGGTGCACGTCCACGATCCGGTCGCCGACAGCGCCGAGGCGCTGCTCGAATACGGCATCGAACTCGATAGCTGGGCGAGCCTGCCCTGCGCCGAGGCGGTGGTGGTCGCGGTGCCGCATGCGGAACTGGTGGCGCGTCCCGTGGCTGACTATGTCGCCAAGATGAAGGCGGGCGGCTGCTTCATCGACGTGAAATCCCAATTCGACCGCAACGCGCTGACAGCCGCCGGCTACAGCGTGTGGCGGCTCTGAGCCGTGGATGCCTATTCCGCCCTTTGCGCACGCTTACGCCGCGAGCCCAAACATTGGCTGGTCACCGGATGCGCGGGCTTCATCGGTTCCAACTTGCTGGAGACCCTGCTGTTGCTCGACCAGGATGTCACGGGCCTGGACAACTTCAGTACGGGCCATCGGCGCAACCTCGACCAGGTTCTCGCCGCCGTGGGCACCCAACGTTGGGGACATTTCCGCCTGCTTGAAGCGGACCTGCGCTCGCCGGACGAATGCCACGGCGCTTGCGCGGACGTGGATTTCATCCTGCATCAGGCAGCGCTGGGCTCCGTTCCCCGCTCCTTGGCCGATCCGGTGGCGACGAACGATCACAATGTGTGCGGTTTCCTCAACCTGTTGACGGCGGCGCGCGATGCGAACGTGCGCCGCGTGGTGTACGCGTCGTCCAGCTCCGTCTACGGGGATCAACCAACCCTGCCGAAGATCGAACAGAGCACCGGCCACCCGCTATCTCCCTACGCCGCCAGCAAGGCTGCGAACGAACTATACGCGGCGGCTTTCGCGCATGCGTACGGACTGCAGTGCATCGGCCTGCGCTACTTCAACGTGTTCGGGCCGCGCCAGGATCCGGAAGGTCCGTATGCTGCCGTCATCCCGCGCTGGGTGCGAGCACTGATTCGGGACGAAACGATTCGCATCCACGGCGATGGCAGCGCGAGCCGCGACTTCTGTTACGTTGCCAACGCCGTGCAGGCCAACCTGCTTGCGGCCACGGCGCCGGACGAAGCGGCCAATCACGTCTACAACATCGCGGTCGGTGAACGGACCACGCTGACGCAGCTCCTGAACGCGATCCGCTCCTTGTTGACGGCGCATTATCCGCACGCGGCCACACCCACGGTCGAATACACGGTCCCACGGCCGGGCGATATTCCGCATTCCTGCGCGGATGTTTCCAAGGCCGCCGCAATGCTTGGCTACGTGCCGACCCATCGGCTCTCCGACGGGCTGCGCACCGCGCTGGACTGGTACGTGGACAACCTGGATGGACACGAATAGCGGAGCAATCGGCTACGTCCTCGCTGCTGCGGCACTTCTCTGCGCCAGCCTGTACGCGCTGCGCGCCGCGCGTTCGAGCGCGGTTGCGATGGCGGTGGGAACGGGACTGCTGCCATCCGCGCTGTGGTGCCTGGCGGCGGCATTCGCGGCCGCGCAGCCGGCGACCGGCGCGGCCATCTCCGCCACTGCGGAATCCCTGCGCACTGCCGGCTTGTACGGTGTCGTCCTGCATCTCCTGGGACGCCAGCTGCTGCGCGGGCCGGTGGCGTTGGCAGCTTGGACCACCTGTCTGCTTCCGCTGGCGGCCATGTTTGGGCCCTTCGACGCAGTATTCGCCTTGCTCGGGCGCCTGGCCGGCGCGGTCTTCGGCATCGTCCTGGTCGAACTTCTCTATCGTGGAAGCGAACCGCACGCGCGTTGGGCCGTCAAGGTTCTCTGCCTGGGCGTCGGCGGCATGTTCGCGTACGACCTCTACCTTTATAGCGACGCCAGTCTGCTGCGGCGGGTCGACGCCGATCTGGCGGCGGCGCGGGGATGGGCGAATGCGCTGTGCGTGCCTCTGATCGTGATCGGGTGCCGGCGCAGCGCGGCCTGGCCCAGCCGCTTCGCGTTGTCGCGGCACCTGGTGCTGCATTCGGCGGCGCTGGTTGGGTCGGCCGTGTATGTGCTGGCGATGGGATCGGCGGGCTACCTGCTTCGGCTTTGGGGCGGCACCTGGGGCGGGGTGATGCAGCTGGCGTTCCTGTTCGGGGCAGTCCTGCTGCTGGTGGGTGCGCTGTTCTCGGGCAGCGTCAGGGCCTGGGTCCGGGTTACCTTGAGCAAGCACTTCTTCCGCTACCGCTATGACTATCGCGCCGAGTGGTTGCGTTTTACCGCAACGCTCTCGGGGCGGGCGGAAGGGCTGGGCGAAGGCGTCGTCGCGGCCCTGGCGGCCCTGGTGGAAAGCCCAGGTGGCCTGCTCTGGCTGCGGGGCGGCGGAGACGATTACGAGCCGGCCGCGCACGTCCTCGTGCCGCCGCTACGTCAGACCATCCAGTCGGAGAGCTCGTTTTGCAGGCTGCTCGGAACGCATCAATGGGTCGTGGACCTGAGTAGCGATGCGCCGGCCATGCCTGTCCTGGCCGATGTGGCGGTGCCGGAATGGCTGCGCAGCTACCCGCGCGCCTGGCTGGTGGTGCCGCTTCTGCTGCGCGAGGAGCTGGTCGGCTTCGTGCTCCTGACCCTGCCGCGCAGTCCCGTGAGGCTGAACTGGGAAATGATCGACGTGCTGCGCGTCGCGGGCCGCCAAGCCGCAGGATTCCTGGCGCAGCAGCAGGCCGCGGACGCGCTGGCGCAGGCGCGCCAGTTCGAGTCCTTCAACCGCATGGCCGCCTTCGTGGTCCACGACATCAAGAACCTGGTGGCCCAGCTGTCGTTGGTGGCGTCTAACGCGGCCAGGCATGGCGCCGATCCCGCGTTCCAGCGCGATATGGCCTATACGCTGGCCCAGGCCGTGGAAAAGATGAAGCAGCTGGTGCGCAGGCTGGTGCGCGAGCCGGATGCGGAAGTACGTCGCCCGGTGGAAGTCGGGGCGCTCGTTACGCGGGCCGCCGCCCGGCCCGGCCACATCTTTCTCGACATCGGTGAGGAAGCATTGCCGGTCCTTGCAGACGAAGACAGGCTGGAGCGGGTGCTCGGGCACGTCCTGCAGAACGCGGCGGAGGCGTCCGCGGACGGCGCAAGGGTGGAGGTTCTGGTTAGGCGACAGAATGCATATGCCCTGGTCGAAGTCCGTGACCACGGGTGCGGAATGAGCGAGCAATTCGTTCGGCACGACCTCTTCAAGGCTTTCGCGTCCACCAAGCAGAGCGGGATGGGCATCGGCGCGTTCGAGGTGCGCGAGTATGTCCGCGAACTAGGGGGCAGGGTCGAAGTGGACAGCCGGCTTGGCGCGGGCACCAGTTTCCGCATCCTCCTGCCCGTGGCCGGCGCTGGCGGCGAACACGAACAGGAAGAAGGCGAGCGTCAGCCGGGGCGTGTCGAACACGCTGTCGAACAGGCTGACGGTAAGCACTCCGGCCAGACTGGCGAGGTAGATTGAACGCCCGGGTTGCGGCGCCTGTCCAAGGTGCCTCGCAAGGCATACCAAGAAAGTCAGAAGTGTCGCGGCCCCGATCCAGCCAGTTTCGAACAGCGCATTGACCATCAGGTTCTTGATATGCCAAGGAAGATGGTAGCGGTCGGACGTGAAGAACCAGTAATCGAACCCGCGCGCGAAGTCGCCGTTGCGGACCAGTTCATGGCTGGCGTCGCGCAGGCTGACGGCGCCGATATCGATCGTGCCAATACCGGCGTCTGCGGCCAGCTCGAAAACGATGGGCGGGCCGGACCAGCCCTGGCGCACCGAAAGCGAGAAGTCGGAGCGCACCGCGCGCCAGGCGCCATCCGGAGGCGGCAGACGCAGCGGAATCACGCGGCAATTGGCCGGATAGAGCAGCCAACGTTCACAGACAGCGGCGTGCAGATGGGTGTTTGCGCTGCGCCGCATCGTGAGCGTGAGACTCATTGGCCCCGAGATCGCGCCGTCGAGCGTCTGCTCGACGCGCAGCATTTCTCCGTAGCCGGCCCGGTATCTGGGCGACGTCAGGGTCAGATGGCCGTCGAACCGGAACGAGCCGGGCACTTCGCCGCCTTGATTCAGCCAGAGATAATTCTCGGGAAAGCGGCCCAGGCCCAGTCCCAGCCACTGCGCCCCCGGGCGGCTGTCGATCATGTGCAGGACGTCGCGCCAGTGCGCGATGCGGCTGGACAGATCGCGGCTCACGGTGCTGGCGCGTTCGCTGGCATAGCTGCCGCCAACAATGGGCACGGCGCAGGCGACCAGCACGGCGACGCCGAACATGCGGAGCGTCTTCCATTTTTGCTGCGGACGGACGCGGATCCAGATGGCGGACGCCGCGGCAGCCAGGCCAAGCAGCAGTGCCAATGCGCGGTAACCCAGGGCGTGCGCCGGCCAAAGCAGCGCCATCGCGAGCATCGCGTGCATGGACAGGCGGCGCTTGTATGCTGCCGCACCCACGAGCAGGGAAATCGCCATCGCCAACCATAGGCAACGCGAGAACGTGGTCAGGCTGGCGTAGACGGTGAGGACTGCCAGCGCAAGGCCTGTCATCATCCGATATGGCTCCTTGCCAACCAGCAGAAACGCGACGAAAGGCAGCGCCAGTGCGAGGTAGGCGTCCAGCGCCGCGCCGCCGGTGTGCATCGACGAGAACAGCGCGGTCGGGCGATATTCGGTAGAAAAATTCAGTACGCCGACGAACAGCCCGCGCTCCCACACGATAGCGAAACAAGTCGCCGCGAGGCCGATCAGCGTGCCAAGCACGAACAGACGGCGCACGTTGGCGCCGCCACTTCCGGCCGACCGCTCGAAAAGAGGCAGCAGCAGGGCGGCCCAGCCGATGCCCTTCCAGACACGCATCGCGTTCAGCGGGCTGCGGTAGTCGGCCAGGTCGCTGAGGCTGAGCGTGCCGAGGGAGGCGAGTCCCGCTACGGCGGAACCGGTCCACACCAACAGCAATGCCGTGAAGGGAAGCACTACGGCGCGCGGCAAGGGAGCGCATGGCAGCGGACCAAGGCGCGCATACCCGCAAGCAGCAGTGATCAGAACCAGCAGATCCAGCTCATTGAGGAAGTACCAGCCGGTGCGCGGGGCCAGGTCGAATACCGGAAGCAGTGCCGGCAGGAGCGCCAGCCACATGACCGGCCGCCACAGGAGCAGCGCCGCGTAGATGCCGGCGATGCCGGCGCCCCAGGCACCCAGTGGCATGCGCCAGGCGAGGAGTGCCGCCGCGGCGGCCGGGAACAGCGCCAGTGTCAGCCACGCGATGCCGGCGGCGCTAGCGCTCGGGCGCGCGCGAGCCGGCGCTGGCGGTCGATTCTCTGAGCGCATGGCGAATTGCGGGGAGCGCCACGGCATCCAGCAGGCGCGCGAGCTGCGCGGTGCGGCGCCGGCGCGAGGCGTTGGCAATGGCGGCGTCGGTGGGGCGCGGTGCGCGGCCACTGCAAACGTCGGCGACGAACCGGGGCAGGATGGCGCGAATCGCAGCGTCGTCGTCGAGGGGGGCGATGCTCCGCACGCCGGCGTCGAGCAGGACGCGGGCCGTGTCGCCACGCGGGTCGGTCAATGCCAGGATGGGGCGGCGCGCACGCAGGTATTCATAGAGCTTGGCCGGTATCTGGTGGTTGCAGCAAGATCCTTGCATCGCCAGCAGCGCGTCCGCACCCAGCATCTCCGCCAGCGCTTCGCGATACGGCAGGACGGGAGCGATTTCGACGATCGACTCGATGCCATGTTCGCGCACCAGTTGATTCAGATACTTGTCGTGCCCGGTGGCGCGCAGGACCAGGCGAAAACCTTCGGGACGCACTTGCCGTGAGTCGAGCAGCGCCCTGAGTGCGGCAAACATGGCGCGGGGATCGCGCTCCGCAGGATAAATCAAGCCGCTGTGAAGCATGGTGAAGACACGTCGCGGCGCGGTCGCCAAGCCGATGAAGTCCGCTTCGTCGTAGCCGTTCTCGATCAGTTCGACCCCGTGCGGCGGCAGCGCCGCGTGGCGCGCGCTGCAGGCGGCCAGGGCCCCAGGGGTCGCGAACACCGCGGCCGAGCAGTGCGCGAGCATGGCGCCTTCGAGCCAGCGGTTGATACGGAATGCCATCGGATCCGCAGGATAGCCCTCGTCGGTCAACGGGTCGCGCAGATCCGCGATCCAGGGCAAACGGGTGAGACGGCGTAGTGTGAGCCCGATCAGTTGCGCCGTGGCGACCGGTGACGTGGTCCAGATCGCGTCGGGGCGGTGCTTGCGGATCAAGCGTAGCGCCGCGGGGACGGCGCCCAGCGCCCAGCTTGCCGACCGGTCCGGCACCGCGAACAGGCGCGGGTAGCGGCCCGCGACCGACAGATGGCGAGCCGTGTCGAGGGCAAAGGCGCGCGTGATTGCCGGAACAGCGGGAGCGTCATCCGGTGTGCGGTCCGGATAGGCGCGTGGATGTGCGCTGAGCAGGATCGGCTTCCAGCCATGTTCGGGCAGGTAGTGCGCGAATTTCAACGTACGCTGCATGCCGCTACTGCCTCGCATCGGCGGCAGGTGGAAGGCGATCATGAGCACGGTCCTCACCATGAGCACAGCCACTCACGGGTCCAGAGCGCGACCTGGTCGCGCCAGATCCGCCGCGAGAATGTGTGATTCGCCTCGGGCAGATCGCGGCGCTGCACCTGTGCGCGCGCCAGGAAGCGGCGCCAGGCGGGATGGCCGGTGGCCAGATCGCTGAATTCGCGCGCGGTGAGGTCGGCGCCGCTCAGGATCAGCAGGACGCGGCCTTCGAAGCGCTGCAGGGACATGAGCATGCGGTCAGGCAGGGTTTGGGTGCGGCCCCTCGGCGCGGATCGCGTGGAGCGGATAGTGGCAAGCAGCTGCGCGGCGGCGCTACGCAGGTCCACGGCGCCGCTGGCCAGCTTGCGCCAGAATCCCGCATCAAGGAAGCGCGAGCGATAGTAGTGGCGCAGGGTCGCTTCGGCTGCACCGGCCTCGGTACGCACCCACGGGTTGAGCAGGACCAGTCCGTCCACGCGCCTATCGCACGCGGCGTGGAAGGCGGCGGCGGTGGCGCCGTCGCACAGTCCCCACAACGTGACGGAGCGCATGAGCGGCAACAGTCCGAAAAGAGCGTCGACGGCACTGCGCACGTCGGCGCCGATCTCCTCGAAGCTGCGCGGTTCTCCTTCGCTGTCGCCCATGCCGCGGCAGTCGAAGCGCAAGACGGCGATGCCGGCGCCCGCCAGCTCGCGTGCGAGCAGGACGAACTGCCGATGGCTGCCGGCGCGGTACTGCGGACCGCCCACCACGATCAGCAAACCGCGCTCCGCCGGCTTTTCGGGAATGTGAGCGATGCCGTACAGCGCGCAGGCGGCGCAGTCGAAGCGGATGGCGCGTTCGTCAACAGGCATTTGCGGCCCCCGCCAGCGCACGGGTTGTCGCTTCCAGCAATGCCGGGCACAGCGTGATTTCCTGGGTCGACCAGAATGGGGCGCCGGCGGCGTGGGTCAGGTCGACTTCCAGGCCGCGCTCGCGCCAGGACTGCACGGCCCACTCGCTGGCGGGGGCCGGCGAGCCGCCGATGTCGATCCAGGTGACTGGAACGGATGGAGGAAGTAGCGCCGCGAGCGAGCGGCTGGCAACCATGTTGGCGAGCACCGGAGTGAGATCGTAGCCCGCCACTTCCAGCGCCTGTCCGTCGCGCAGGGCCAGCAGGCTGGCCTGGGGATGTTCGCCGCTGCCGCCTCCCAGCATCCCGGCGGCGCTACGCAAGCGCAGGAATTGGCGCAGATAGGCTTCGCCGTCGACGACGGGCGACCACAGGACGATGCTGTCGACGGGCTGCCCGCAGGACGCGGCAAAATCCACGGCCAGCGTGCCGCCCAGGCGCAGGCCGAGCAGGGCCGGCGTGCATCCGCTCCGGCGGGCGAGCCAGCGCATGCCCAGATCCACGTCTTCGAGCCAAACCTCCCAGCGCGCATTGGCGAAATCGCCCGAGCTGTCGCCGCAGCCGTACAAGTCGATCTGCAGCACCGCGATGCCCGCGGCGGCCAACGCACGGGCCTGGAACGCGGCCATGCGGCGCGATTTGTTCATCTCCTCCGCGAACGGATGCACGTACAGCACTGCGCCGCGCGGCGCCTGTTCCGTGGGGTGGAACAGACAGAAGCGCCGGCCAGCATGCGCAGTCAGGAAGAAGGGCTGGGCGTGCGGCAGTTCGGGAGCAGGGTCCATTATTCTCGTTTGCGGCGCACGAAATCGGCCAGCGTGCCGACGGTGGCAAAGGTGCTGGCGCCGATTTCGTCGTCGTCGATGGCGATGCCGAAGCGTTCCTCGAGGGCCGTGATCAGATTCACAACAGCCATCGAGTCGAGTTCGGGCAGGTTGCCGAGCAGCGCGGTCTGTTCGGACAGGCCGCGCCGGGTGGATTCGGAAAGGCTCAACACGTCGGCGAGCAGGGTTTTCACATCTTCGAGATACATCTTGACTCCGTAAGGGGGCGGCCGAAACGACCGGTCGACAAACCGCTTATGGTACATGTTTGGCGATTGTGGCTGTGGCGCGGCGTGTGCGGTTCGATCTGGCGCAAAGGCCATTCGCCTCCTGGCGCAGGGCGGCGGCATCCATGGTATCTATGTCCGTTCCGGCGCCAGATGTTAAGATCGCCCTCCCGACCATGAACCGACCATGAGCGAACTGATTCACTCTTTGATATTGGACAGCGCCGCCCGCTCCCCTGCGGCGGAAGCGCTGGCCGATCGTGGCAGGCGTCTCGATTACGCCGCGCTGGCGGCGGCTGTCGAGCGCGCGGCCGGAGCTTTCGTCGGCCTGGGCCTGGGGCGCGGCGAGCGCGTCGCCGTCTATCTCGAGAAGAGCGTCGAAAATGTGGCCGCCATGTTCGGCGCGGCCGCGGCGGGCGGTGTTTTCGTCCCGGTCAATCCGCTGCTGAAGGCGGCGCAGGTGGGGCATATCCTGCGCGATTGCGCGGTGCGGATCCTGGTCACGTCGCCGGACCGCCTGCGCATGCTGGAGGCGGAGCTGGCGGCCTGTCCGGACCTGCGCGTGGCCGTCGTCACCGGAAGCGCGGAAGGCATCGCGCTGCCGCTGGCCGTCGTCGGGTGGGAACAGGCGCTGGAGGCTAAGGCTTCTTCTGGCGCGCATCGCGTGATCGATGCGGACATGGCGGCGATCCTGTACACCTCCGGCAGCACCGGCAAGCCCAAGGGCGTCGTGCTGTCGCATCGGAATCTGGTGGCGGGCGCGCGCAGCGTGGCCAGCTACCTCCGGAATTCGGCCGAGGACCGTATCCTGGCCGTGCTTCCCTTGTCGTTCGATTACGGCCTGTCGCAGTTGACGACGGCCTTCCACAGCGGCGCAACGGCGGTACTGCTCAATCATCTGCTGCCGCGCGATGTCGTGCGGACCGTCGCCGAGGAGCGCATCACCGGCCTGGCCGCCGTGCCACCCTTGTGGATGCAGCTGGCGCCCCTGGCCTGGCCCAAGGACTGCACGCTGCGCTATTTCACGAATTCCGGCGGTGCGATGCCGCGTGCGACGCTGGATGCCCTGCGACGGGCCATTCCGGGCGCCGCGCCATACCTGATGTACGGCCTCACCGAAGCGTTCCGTTCGACCTACCTCGATCCGTGCGAGATCGACCGCCGGCCCGATTCGATCGGCAAGGCGATTCCGAATGCGGAGGTGCTCGTGGTCCGGCCGGACGGGAGCGAATGCGATCCGGACGAACCGGGCGAATTGGTACATCGCGGCGCGCTGGTTTCCCTCGGCTACTGGAACGATCCTGCGCGCACCGCGGAGCGCTTCAAGCCGTTCGCGCGGCGCGAGGGAGGTTTGACGCTGACGGAAATGGCCGTGTGGTCCGGAGACACCGTGCGCCGCGACCGGGACGGTTACCTGTATTTCGTCAGCCGCGCGGACGAGATGATCAAGACCTCCGGGTACCGGGTCAGCCCCACCGAAGTGGAAGAGGCCATGCTTGCGCTGCCCGGCGTGGCCGAAGCGGTCGCTTTCGGGGCCGCGCATCCCAGCCTGGGGCAGGGCATCGTGGCGGTGCTCTGGGCCGGCGACCAGGCCGCCCCGCTGGACACGAACGCTCTCAGCGCCGCGCTCAAGGCGCAGCTGCCACGGTATATGGTGCCGCATCGGCTGGTCATGCATGGGGGGCCTTTGCCGCGCAATCCGAACGGGAAGATCGACCGCAAGCAGTTGGCGGCGCAGCATGCGGATGCCTTCGCGGAGCAGAGGGAGCTGGCGGCATGAGCGCACCGCGTCCGCAACACGCGCCGCTGCTCCAGTTCCCGGTCGTGGACGACGAGCTCCAAGTCGGCGGCATTCCGCTTTCGCGCCTGGCCGACCGGGTCGGGCAGACGCCGTTTTACGTCTACGACCGCGCTGCGATCAGTGCGCGGGTGGCCCATTTGCGCGCCGCGCTGCCGGCGGCGGTGCACCTGCACTATGCGATGAAGGCCAACCCGATGCCGGCGGTCGTGCAGCATCTGGCCGGCCTGGTGGATGGGTTCGACGTCGCGTCCGGCGGCGAATTGAAGACCGCGCTGGATACGCCGATGGCGGCGGAACGTATCAGCTTCGCGGGCCCAGGCAAGTCGGATGCCGAGCTGGCGCGCGCCGTGGCCGCGGGCGTGGTGCTGAATATCGAGTCGGACGGCGAATTGACGCGCGCCGCGCGTGCCGGCGAACGGCTCGGCTGCCGCCCGCGCGTGGCGCTGCGCATCAATCCCGACTTCGAGCTGAAATCGTCCGGCATGAAGATGGGCGGAGGCCCGCGCCAATTCGGCGTCGATGCCGAGCATGCGCCCGTTGTGCTGCGCCGGATGCGCGAGCTGGGCGTCGCTTTCGAAGGCTTTCATATCTTCAGCGGATCGCAGAACCTGAAGGCCGAGGCGATCCAGGAAGCGCACGAAAAAACCTTTGCCCTGGCCGCGCGCTTGGCCGACAGCGCACCTGGCCCGGTGAAGGCGCTGAATATCGGCGGCGGGTTCGGGGTGCCGTACTTTCCGGGCGAGCAGCCGCTTGACCTGGCACCGATCGGGGAAAACCTCGCGCGCCTCCTGCCGGACGTGGCGCGCACGCTGCCGGCGGCGCAAGTGATCATCGAACTGGGACGCTACCTCGTCGCTGAGGCCGGCCTGTACGTGTGCCGCGTGATCGACCGCAAGGTGTCCCGCGGACAGGTGTACCTGGTCGTCGATGGCGGCCTGCACCAGCATCTGGCGGCCTCCGGCAACTTCGGCCAAGTCATTCGCAAGAACTATCCGGTCGTGATCGGCAACCGCGTCAGCGGCCGCGAACGCGAGGTCGCCAGTGTCGTGGGGCCGCTTTGCACGCCGCTCGACCTCCTGGCCGACCAGATGGAGCTCGCGCGCGCGGATGCCGGCGATCTGGTTGCGATCTACCAGTCCGGCGCATACGGGCTGACGGCCAGTCCGACCGCCTTCCTCGGCCATCCCCCACCCATCGAAGTCCTGGTGTAAGCGGCAGTTCAATTCAACGCAGAGGAGGGCAGCATGCCTGGCTTGTGCGGATGGTTTGGCGGCGCTCCCGTTGCCGCTCATGGACAGGTGCTAGACGCCATGGCACGCCCGCTGGTTCGCTTCGGCGGATCGGTCCTGGCGAATTCCAATCCCAAAGCCGGACTCGCGTCGGCCGGGCGCAATGGAGGATTTGCACTGTGCTCATGCGATGGGGCCACGATCGCATGGTGCGGAGCCCCCCGTGCCGCTGATCCTGACCTGGCGCGCCGTGCCGAAGAAGCCGGGCTGGCCAGCGCCATCGTGGAATTGTGGCGCCGCGCGCCGGATGCCGTCTGCAGCCAGCTTGCGGGGCATTTCAGCCTTGTCGTCGTGGATGGTCGCACGGATAGCGCGCTGCTGGCCACCGACCGCTGCGCCGTTCATCCGTTGTGGTGGTGGTTCGGCGGCGGTGAACTGGTCTTCGGCAGTTCGTGCGATGCCATCGGTGCGCACCCGTCCGTCACGCTTCAGGTCGATCCGCAGGCCATCCATGACTACGTCCACTGGCATATGGTGCCGGGGCCGCACTCGGTCTACCGGGAGGTGCAGCGCCTCCTTCCAGGATCGGCACTGCTGCTGCGCGCTGGGCGCATCGAGGTGCGGCGCTATTGGGAGCCCAGCTTCGATGAAGAAGACCGGACGCCCCTGGCGGAACTTGAAGCGGAGTTTGCCGGTCATCTGCGCCGTTGCGTCGGCCGCAGCCTGCAGCCGGGGCGCAAGATCGGCGCCTTCCTGTCGGGGGGAACGGACAGCTCCACGTTGTCCGGCATCCTGCATGAACTGTCCGGCGACGCCGACACCTATTCGATCGGCTTCGCGGCCGAAGGCTATGACGAGATGGCGTATGCGCGCATCGCGGCGCGCCACTTCGGCACCCGGCATCACGAGTACTATGTCACGCCGGACGATGTGCTTGACACGATCCCGCGGATCGCGGCGATCTTCGACCAGCCCTTCGGCAATGCGTCGGCCGTCGCCGCCTATCACTGCGCAAGGATCGCGCGGGAGGATGCCATCGACATTCTCCTTGGGGGCGACGGCGGGGACGAACTCTTCGGCGGCAACGAACGCTATGCCAGGCAGCGCGTGTTCGCATGGTATGAGCGAATTCCCTCCGCACTGCGCCGGTCTTTGCTGGAGCCGCTGGTCTTCTGGCTTCCCGGTGGCGGCACATTGCCGCCGCTGCGCAAGGCACGCAGTTACATCGACCAGGCCAATACGCCGATGCCCGCACGGCTCGAACGGCACAACCTGCTGGCCCACTATGGGGCGGAAGCGGTCTTCGCACCGGATTTTCTGCAGGAGGTCGACCTCGTGCGACCGATGCGCGACCTGGGCGAGTATTACGCGCGCTGCACCGCACCGAGCCTGGTCAACCGCATGCTGGCGCTCGACATGAAAATCACGCTGGCGGACAGCGATCTGCCCAAGGTGAGCGGCGCCTGCGATCTCGCCGGCGTGCAGGCCGGCTTTCCTTTCCTGGACGACGAGATGCTCGACTTTGCCGCCAGGCTGGCCCCGCGCCTGAAGCTGCAAGGGGGCCGGCTGCGCTGGTTCTTCAAGCATGCGCTACGCGACTTCCTGCCCGAGCAGATCCTGCACAAGACCAAGCACGGATTCGGCCTGCCCTTCGGCGTTTGGCTGCAGACCCATCGCGGACTGCGGGACATGGCGGGCGACAGCCTGTCCGCGCTGCGCGCGCGGGGTGTGATCCGTTCCGACTTCGCCGACGCACTTCTCACCCACCGCGTGCGCGAGCACGCCGCCTACCACGGCACGATGGTATGGGTGCTGATGATGCTGGAGCAGTGGTTCAGAAAAAGCCCTCGGGGATGACCAGCACGTCGCCGGGCAGCATTGCCACGTTGGCCCCGATGTCGCCATCGCGGATCAAGTCGTCGAGGCGGACCGGCACCTTGATCCGTTTGCCGCCGACAGTGCGCAGGATGCTGGCGCGGTTCCCGGAGGCGAATTCGGTCACGCCGCCGACCGCGATGAGGACGTCGAGCAGCGTCATGTCGCGCCGGTAGGGCAGCGCCTGCGGGCGCGTGGCCTGGCCGATCACCCGAATCTGTTCGCTGTAGGTCCCCACGAAGCCGGTGACGATGACGGTGACGACCGGCTCGCGGATGTACTTGGCGAGGGCCTTTTCGATATCGCGCGCCAGCTCGGTGGACGTTTTCCCGGCCGCGCTCAAGTCTTCGACCAGGGGAGCGGTCAATTTGCCGTCCGGGCGCACCGGAAAGGAGCCTGATACTTCCGGGTTCCGCCACACCATGATATTGACGCTGTCGCCCGGTCCTATCAGGTAATCGCGTGCGGGCGGCGTCGGCGTACTTGCGGCAGGTTGACGAGTATGCGCGCAGGCAGCGAGCAGCAAGGCCGCGGCGAGCGGCACCAGACGCTGACGTAAAACGGTGAAGTGCATGGCATTCTCCTGGCGTTGCATATCCCGCTAGCGCGACGATAGCCGACGTGCCTGGCGCCGGGGTAGCGGTTGGCACAAGCATGTCCTTGGGATGGCACAAGGTCGCGCGCTGTGGAGCGGCTTCTAATGTGAATCCCGTGTTCCCACATCAGTCCCGTGCAACCACGTTTCGCATGTCTGGCCGTCTTGCTGGCTGCGCCCTGCGCCTGCCCGGCCGACATGCGTGTCGTTCCCGGAGTCGCGTCGCACCTGACCTACACCGACAACGCAGCTCTTGCGCCCAGCGGAGACGAACGTGCGCGTATGGTCTGGGACGTCAGCCCCAGCCTGCGCCTGAGCGCCGAATCCGCGCGCGCGAGCGTGACGGCGCAGGCGCGGCTCGATTACTTCTTCTACTCGGGCGCGGGGGCACCCGCCGCGCGCCGGGTCGCCACGCTTTCGGCCAACGGGTCCGCCGAAGTGCTTCCCGACTGGATCTTTGCGGAGGCCAGCGCCGCCGTCAGCCAGCAGCCCGTGTCCGCGTTTGCCCAGGGCCCGGGGGCGCCGGCATATTCCGCCGCGAACCGTGCGGAGGTGCGCTCGTGGCGCTGGTCGCCCTACCTGGCGCATCGTTTCGGAACTGCGCTCGACCTCCGGCTGCGCTATTCCCACGACGAAGTCAGCGGCGACGCGCACGGCTTTGGCCGCAGCCGCCACGACAGCGTCGACGTGGCGGCGGGCGGCTCGACGGGCGTGCGGCGTGTGCACTGGAACGCCGCAGGACATCGCGATTTTTTGACCGACGGTCTGCTGCGCACCACCAGCACGGAGCGGGCGAGTGGGGGCTTGCGCTGGAACGTCATACCGGTGCTCAGCGTGAGCGTTAACGGCGGCTACGACCGATACGATTTCCGGACCAATGGAGGGGCCACGCGCGGTACCTTCCGTGCGCTTGGCGTGGGATGGCAACCGAGCGCGCGCACGAGCGTCGAGGCCTCGGTCGGCCGGCGCTTCTTCGGCCGTTCCGACAGCCTGGCGATCGAACATCGCAGCAGATCCGCGGTGTGGAACATTGGTTATTCCGCGGACGTGACGACCATGCGTTCCCAGTTCGTCCTTCCGGCCACGCTGGACACAGCGAAGCTGCTGGACCAGCTGTTTCGTGCGATGTTCCCGGACCCTGCCGAACGAGCCCGCGCGGTCGCGGATTACATCGCCACATCCGGCTTGCCTCCGAGCCTGACCGATAGCGTGAGCTATCTGAGCAACCGTTACATCCTGCAGCGCCAATGGCAGGGCGCTGTCGCCCTGCGTGGCGCGCGGACACAGGCGGTGCTGGCGCTGGTCCAGGCGCATCGCCGCGCGTTGTCCGCTTTCGAGGCGGACAGCCGCCTGCTGGGGACGTCGCTTGGCCGCATGCATGACGAAACGCTTCAAAGCAGCGCGCAAGTCTTCGTGCACGCGGACATCGGCAACCGGACCAGCTGGAACGTCACGTTGGGCCACTTCAGGTCAGAGTCGCTGTCGGATGGTGTTTCGACTGCCAGCACAGTGGCCCGTCTGGGTGTGGCCCGCCGGTTCGGCCGCGCCATTCAGGGCTCGGTGGAAGCCCGGACGACGCGCGGCAGCCTGCTTGGCTCCGCACACTATCGCGAGAACGCGCTGACGTTCGGCTTCCAGGCGCAGTTTTGACCTTCCGGTTAGACGCGCCTCAGAAACTGCTGCGGATGCCGGTGAAAGAATGGGCGAATGAACTCACTTCCTGAAGCCTACCGGATCGTCTGCGTCGTCGGCGCCCGTCCGAACCTGATGAAGATGGCGCCGCTGATGTCGGCCCTGCGCGCCCATGGCCGGACGTTCGACCCGCTCCTCGTGCACACGGGCCAGCATTTCGACATGGCGATGAGCGGCCAGCACTTCGAGGCCCTCGGCCTGCCCGAGGCGGCGATCAACCTCGGCGTAGGCGGCGGCTCGCACGCGAGCCAGACCGCGGACGTGCTGCGACGCTTCGAACCGGTGCTCGACGCGCACCGCCCCGCCGCAGTGCTCGTGGTGGGCGACGTCAACTCCACGCTGGCCTGCGCCCTGGCGGCGGCGAAGAGGGGCACGCCGGTCATGCATGTCGAAGCGGGGCTGCGCAGTGGCGACCGGACCATGCCCGAGGAGATCAACCGCATCCTCACCGATCAACTGTCGGAACTGCTGTTCGCGAGCGAGCCATCCGGCGTCGAGAATCTCCTGCGCGAGGGGATCGCTCGCCATCGCATCCGCTTCCGCGGCAATGTGATGATCGACAGCCTGCAAAATCATGTCCTGGCGGCTCCTCCGGCCGCCGACGTCATCGGCGCCTACGGCGGCGATGGCGTGGCAGAAAACCCGCGCGGCTACGCCCTGCTGACTTTGCACCGGCCCGCCAACGTGGACGACGCCGGGATGCTGCGCGACCTGCTCGAGACAGTCGCGGAACTGGCGGCGCGTCTGCCCCTCATCTTCCCTGTTCACCCGCGCACGATGGAAATGGTGCGCCGACACGCATTGGAGTACCTGCTGCGCCATCCGGCCCTGTTCCCGCTGCCTCCGCTCGGCTATCTGGAGATGCTGGGCTTGATGAAGGATGCCCGCCTGGTCCTCACCGATTCCGGCGGCATTCAGGAGGAGACGACGGCTCTCGGCGTGCCGTGCCTAACGCTGCGCGACAGCACGGAGCGGCCGGTCACGGTGGAGGCGGGGACGAATACGGTGGTGGGCCGGGAGCGGACGGCAATTCTGGCCGCTGCCGACGGCATCCTGCTCCATGGCGGGAAGTCGGGCCGGATTCCTCCGCTGTGGGATGGCAAAGCGGCCGAACGCATCGCCGCCGACATTCTCGACTGGCTGCGCAAGGAGAGACCGTGAGGAATGCCCTGACCTGTGACGTGGAGGACTACTTCCAGGTGTCCGCCTTCGACGCCCACGTTCCCCGTTCGTCATGGGATCAGTGCGAGAGCCGGATTGAACGCAACGTAGAGCGCGTGCTCGACCTTCTCGGGCGCCGCGACGCGAAGGCGACGTTTTTCGTGCTGGGATGGGTGGCGCGGCGCCATCCCCGGCTGGTACGCGCGATCGCGGACCGCGGCCACGAGGTGGCGAGTCATGGATACGCACACGAACGCGCCAGCGCGCTGACCTCGCATCAGTTCGAGTCCGATGTTCGGGCCAGCAAGCGCCTGCTGGAGGATGTCTGCGGGCGCGAGGTAATTGGCTACCGCGCGCCCAGCTTTTCGATTGGCGCCACGAATCCCTGGTCGCACGATGTCCTTGGCAATGCCGGCTATCGATACAGCTCGTCGATCTACCCGGTCAGGCACGACCACTACGGCATGCCGGACGGGCCGCGTTTTCCCTATCGTGCCGGGTCCCTGGGTGCGCTCCTTGAGATTCCGATCGCCACCGCGCGTTTTGGCAGCCGCAATCTGCCGGCGGGAGGCGGGGGGTACTTCCGCTTGCTGCCCTACGTGGTGTCGCGGCGCCTGCTCGCGTGCGTGAACCGGCGCGACCGCGTCCCTGCGGTTTTCTATTTTCATCCTTGGGAGCTCGATCCGGACCAGCCGCGTGTGCGCGGCGTGTCCTATCGCACGCGCTTCCGGCATTACATTAACCTGGCCCGCACGGAACCGCGGCTGGATCGCCTGCTCTCAGACTTCACGTGGGGCCGCATGGATGACATCTTTCTCGGGGCATCCGCATGAACGGCGCCGTCCGCGTCGCGCTGATGGCCAGCGGCGACAGCTCGCGCTGGGATGCGTTCGTCGATAGCTGTTCCGAGGCGACATTCTGTCACCGGTCCGGCTGGCAGCGCGTCGTGGAAGAGGGTGGCCGTCATCCCACGTGGTTCTTCTATGCGGAAGAGGCGGGACGCATCTGCGGTGTGCTGCCGCTGGCGGAAGTGCGTAGCCGCCTGTTCGGCCATGCGTTGGTGTCTTTGCCATTCTGTGTGTATGGCGGAATCGCGGCATCGAACGAACAGGCCAGGAGTGTCCTTCGGACGGCCGCTGAAGAACTGGCCGAGGAACGCGGCGCGGGATACCTGGAATTCCGCACGACGACTGGTCCCATCGACGGTTACGGCACCCGGGACTTGTACTACACCTTTCGCAGGCCGATCTCAGCCGATCCGGAAGCGAATCTGGCGGCGGTGCCGCGCAAGCAGCGCGCGGTTCTGCGCAAGGCGATAGGCGCTGGCTTTCACGCGGAGGTGGATGCGGACAGCCGCCGGTTCTACCAGCTGTATGCGGAGAGTGTCCATCGCCTCGGCACACCGGTCTTCGGCAGGCGCCTCTTCGAGGTCATGCGTGACGAATTCCGCGGCTGTACCGAGATTCGGGTCATCCTCCAGAAGGGCCGGCCGTTGTCGGCCGTGCTGTCGTTCCGTTTCCGCGATCAGATCCTTCCCTATTACGGCGGCGGACTGGAAGCTGCGCGCAACGGCGCGAACGATTTCATGTACTGGTCCCTGATGAACGACGCCGCCGCGCGCGGATGCACCTTGTTCGACTTCGGCCGCAGCAAGCTGGGAACGGGTGCGTTCGCATACAAGAAGAATTGGGGCTTTGCGCCCCAGCCGCTGGCGTACCAGCATCGCCTCGTTCGTGCGGACAGCATGCCGGAGACGAATCCCTCCAACCCCCGCTACGCACTGCTGATTCGCGGCTGGAAGCTGCTGCCGCTCGCTCTCGCCAACCGTCTCGGTCCGCCGCTGGCGCGCTACCTGGGGTAGGCCGTGGAGAACGTCCTCCTTCTCACCCATCGCATCCCCTATCCGCCCAACAAGGGCGACAAGATCCGCTCGTACCATCTGCTCCGGCATCTGGCGGAGCACTACAACGTCCTGCTCGGCACCTTCATCGACGACCCGCATGACCGCCACTATGTGCCGAAAGTGGAGCGCTGGTGCCGCGCAGGCTTCTTCGGGACGCTCAACCCACGCATCGCCCGCCTGCGCAGCCTGCCGGCGCTCTTGACGAACCGGCCGCTTTCCCTGGACTACTACCGAGACCGTGCGATGTCGGAATGGGTGACCCGGCAGGTGCGCCACCATGTCATCCGGCGGGTGATGGTCTTCTCCTCGCAGATGGCGCAATACGCCGACCTGGCGAAAGGCGCGCGGGTGGTGGTGGACTTCTGCGATGTGGATTCGGAAAAGTGGCGCGCCTACGCGCGTGCCAAGCCGCTGGCGTCGCGCTG